>CAIUBS010000095.1 GCA_903897475.1 uncultured Actinomycetes bacterium
TGATAACTATGGAAAAATCACTGTGCTACAGCTTCCACGTTCAACAAATATTGCTGGTCCATCTCAAGTAGCCTCAAACTTTGAAGCAAAACCAGAAGTCGCCACATCACTTTCCTTACTTCGTCAAGGTGGAGCCGATGTTGTTTTAGGAAACTTGTTAACTTTACCGGTAGGTAAAGGTTTGTTATATGTGCAACCAGTTTACGTAAGAGCTACAGGAAATACAGCTGCATATCCATTACTACAAAGAGTCTTAGTATCTTTTGGAGATCAAATTGGATTTAGTGAAACACTTCAAGGTGCATTAGATCAAGTATTCGGTGGTGACTCTGGAACTGATGCATCAAACAATCAGCCAAATACGCCAGTAAATGAAGGAGCTGGAACAAGCCAAGCAATTAGATCAGCAATTGCTTCATTGCAATCGGCTTTTGCAGAACTTGAATCTGCTCAACGGCGTTTAGATGGTGCAGCAGAAGATCGTGCTAGAGCGCGAGTGAAGGCTGCAATTTCTGCATTAGTTTCCGCACAAAATAGATAATTACTACATCTAATTGGGCTTAGAGCCTAACCTGCTCTAAGATTAAATATCCGACGCGGGGTGGAGCAGCTCGGTAGCTCGCTGGGCTCATAACCCAGAGGTCGTAGGTTCAAATCCTGCCCCCGCTACCAACTTATTTAATTCGTAGGCTGTTTAATACTACAAATAATGAAGATAGTGACATTGCAGCTGCAGCGTACATAGGCGATAAATTGCCAGTAGCAGCAATTGGGATAGCAGCAATATTATAGAAAAATGCCCAGCCCAAGTTTGATTTAATTATTTTTACAGTTTTTTTAGAAATTGAAATTGCATCAATTGCTGCAATCAATGATGGTCTAATTAAGGTTACATCTGCAGCTGCAATTGCAGTATCTGTTCCAGATCCCATTGCGATACTAAAATCTGATTGGGCAATAGCTGCAGCATCATTTATGCCATCACCAATCATTAGTACTTTTCCATTTGCTTGCAGTGATGAAATGAAATTTAATTTATCTTCAGGAGTTGCAGAGGCATAAATACGGTCAATTTGAATACCTACTTTTGATCCTATAGAAATTGCCGCATTCTCAGAATCGCCAGTTAGTAGCCAAGTTTTTACTCCAATTTCTTCAAGTTTTTGAATTGCCGATTTACTATCAGACTTTATTTGGTCACCAACTTCAAATACACCATATGCCAAACCATCAATTGCCAAAACTGCTACAGAGTTAGCACGATTTAAAGCTTTTTCAATCGCATCAGTTAGCTTAGGTGAGAACTCTGTTGTACTTTTAGAAATAGACAGTGGAGTGCCAATCAAGACTGCTTGAGCAGGTGAATTGGCAGTGGCTCTAACCCGAGCAGCTACTCCAACTCCAGGAGTATGTTCAAACTCTGTGACTGGCATTTTATTAACACCCTGTTTTGAAAGTGCGTCTGTAATTGCAACAGCGATGGGGTGTGAATCCATACTTTCAACACTTAATACATAGCTCATTAAAGTCGCTGCAGATATCTGGGTACTTTTTTTGTCTAATGGATTATCAATTAAAATCATTTCAAGTAATTCCATTTTCCCAGTAGTGATTGTGCCGGTCTTATCAAATACTGCATCTGTAATTCCAACGGCCTTTTCAATAGATCTAGGTGATCTAATGATTATTCCTTTTTTAGCTGCCTTTCCCGATGCCACCATTAATGCAATAGGAGTAGCAAGACCTAAAGCACAAGGACATGCAATCACAAGGACTGAGACTGCCGTTGCAATTGATTTAGAAATGGTTGCATCAGATAAGAACCAAGCAATATAAGTAGCTATTGATAGTAAAAGAACAATTGGAACAAAAACTCTACTTATTCTGTCGGCAAGTTGTTGCGCTGGAGCTTTTTCTGATTGGGCAGCCAAAACCATTCTTGTAATCCGAGCTAGCTCAGTATCGAAACCAACTCGAGTTGCTTTAACTATTAAACTTCCATTGTTATTAATTGATCCTGCAAAAACTAAACTATTTTCAGAAACTTCTACCGGCGTAAATTCACCAGTTATAAATGAATTATTTATGGTGCTAAACCCAGAAATAACAATGCCATCAGTTGCAATTCTCTCACCAGGCTTTACAACAAATAAATTTCCAATTTCTAAATCATTAATTGGAATTACTTTAGTGACTCCATTTATCTGTACCTCAACATCAGAGGCAGATAATTTAAACAGTTCAGCTAGCGCCGATCCTGCCTTACGTTTAGCCCTGTGCTCTAAGTACCGACCAAACATAACAAAGAGAATTACAGATGAAGATACCTCTGCGTATATAAAGGGCATACTTTGATCTTTCGGATCAAATATAAAAGCTGAGTAAACACTCCATGTTAAAGCGATCATCGATCCAAGAGATACCAATGTGTCCATGGTTGGATTCAAAATATTCTTGAAGGCTGCCCTATGTATAGGCCAAGCTAAGATGAAAACAACTGGAAGTGACAAAAATAATACTAACCAAGTGCTCATTGGAGCATTTGAATAGTTAATTACGAAATTTTGATTATTCTCAGACAACAATTTATTTAACTGATCAATTATGGAAATCAAATAATTGTCAATGCTCATTTGCCACTGATGTAACATAGAGATTGCAATAACTGGAACAGTAAGTAAAAACGTAAATAGTAAACGTACACCTAACTTGTTAGATCTTTCAAAAGACTCTCGCTCACCCTTGAAACTACTTGCCTGATAGCCTGAATCTTTAATGGCCTTGATTATCTGGTCTTCAGAGATATTGTCAGGAGCAATTATGTGCGCCGATTCCATAGCAAGGTTTACAACTGCTCGTACTCCCGGTAATTTATTTAAGGATTTTTCGATCGTATTTACGCATGAAGAACAAGTCATTCCAGATACTTGAACATCGATCTGCCTAGTCTTAATATTTTTACTGCTTGGAACAATGCTCATACCAAAAGATTACTCTTATTTTAATTACTTAGTAGATAAAACTCTCCGCAAGCTAGCCAAACGAGCATGATTTTTATCATCAAATCCATTCCAAGAATTGAGGACACAACTTTGCTCATCATGAGAACAATTTTTAGGGCACATTGAAACAGGTTCAGCAAACTCTGGAAATGCTGCAATTACTCGCGATGGCTGAACGTGTGCAACTCCAAATGAGCGCACACCTGGCGTATCAATTATCCAACCAAAGTTTTCTCCTGAGAATGAAGAAGAAATGGGTAAGGCAATGGCACTAGATGAGGTGTGCCTGCCTCTTCCTGTTACTTCATTTACGTCACCGGTTTGGCGGTACGTACTTTCATCATTATGTCCAATAAATTTGTTTTTAGAATTAATTAGTAGATTATTTACAAGGGTTGATTTTCCAACACCTGAGTGACCTAGAAGTACCGTAATTTTTTTAGATAAAATGCTTCTCAGGTCGGATAAATCTGAAGTTTTATCTGTTTTAAAAACCGGGATATCTAGGTCTTTATAAGTCTTAAGAAAATCATCGCCACTTCCTAAATCTTGTTTAGTCATTACAATTATGGGAGTTATACCTTGGTCATATGCAACAACTAAAGCTCGATCAACAAAGCCTTCTCGAGGCTCTGGATTTGTTGTGGCAATTACAATCGCCATCTGATCTACATTTGCAACGATTACTCTTTCATCATTAGCATGGTCATCAATAGTTCTAGTAAGTGAGTTTTTTCTTGGTAGCACAGTCACAACTCGCGCTAATGAACCTTCACTTCCTGATGTATCTCCCACTATAGAAACTAAATCACCTACAACAACCGACTTCTTGCCTAGCTCCCGTGCTTTCATAGCAGTTATCACTACTGAAGAACTATTTTCAGTAATCAAACACTGCACTCTTCCGCGATCAACTTCAATAATTGTTCCGGTTTTTGCCTTTGAATAGTCAGGACGGTCTTTAGTCCTTGGTCTTGCTTTATTGGTGGAACCAAACTGCCTAGATTTGTTAATCCTCACATCATCTTCGTCCCAGTTTTTACTAGATCTAACCATTAAGCATTTCCACCCATAAACCAGGAAAATCTGGCAGTGTTTTCTTTGTAGTTTCAATGTTTTCAACTACAACATCTTTTACAGCCAAACCAATAATTGCACCTGCTGTGGCCATTCTGTGGTCTTCATAACTTTTAAACAAACCAGATGACTTTAGTGCACTAGGTTTAATAAACAACTCACCTGGTCCCTCAGTTACTTCGCCACCAAGATTATTTATCTCTTGGGCAAGAGCAGAAAGCCGATCAGTCTCATGCAGCCTTAAGTGTGCAATTCCGCGAAGTTTCGATTCAGTTGAAGCAAGAGATGCAACTGCAGCGATTGAAGGTGTTAACTCACCTACATCATGAAGGTCTAAATCAATTCCAATTATTTTTCCCGTTCCGGTAATTCTTAGACCTTTACCGGTTCTGTCTATTTTTGCTCCCATAGACTCAAAAATCTTTCGCAACTGATCACCTGGCTGTGAGGTTGACTTAGGCCAGTCTGTAATCTCTACGCTACCGCCACAAATCATTGCAGCTGCCATAAATGGCGCAGCATTTGAAAGATCTGGTTCAATAATTAAGTCCTGCCCTATTAAGTTTGTAGGTTCAACTTTCCAAGTGTTTTGACCTACCTCTACTTTTGCACCAAATATTTTTAGCATTTGAATAGTCATCTCAATATGAGGAAGTGATGGTAATGAAGATCCGGTATGTCTTACCGTAATTCCATTTTCAGTTGCAGGTCCAAGTAAAAGTAGAGCTGATACAAATTGACTTGAGGAGCTAGCATCAATCTCAACTACCCCACCTTTTACTTTACCTGAGCCATTAATTGTTAGTGGAAGTCGATACATATTGTTATGTTCAACTGTCACACCGAGTTGCTCTAAAGCTTTTATTACTGGTGCTAAAGGTCTTTCATGAGATCTAGCATCGCCATCAAAGTGAATTAAGCCATTTGCAAGTGATGCAATTGGGGGTAAAAAACGCATAACAGTGCCGGCATTTCCAACTTCAATTTGAGTTGGCCCAATTAACTTACTTGGATTAATTTCATAATCAAATCCATCATTTGTAACTATTTTTTCAATTTTCACACCCAAACTTTTTAAACCCTTGACCATTAGATCGGTATCTCGGGAGGTAAGCGGCTTTCGCAATCGAGATGGTGTACTTGCGATTGCAGCTAAAATCAGTGCGCGATTCGTCGCAGATTTAGATCCTGGAATAGTTATTTGAGCATTAATTGGCTTACTGGCAGGGGTTAAGCCAGCTCTATAAGGTGCTTCCCAATCGGCCATATGCCACAAAGTCTACCTTCCGGTGTGAGTTGGAGAATCTGGCCAATAGGCCGCCTAGATAGGGCCAGGAGAGGGAATATTTAGCAATCTTTCAAGGTTATTTCCATATGCATGCAATTTATCCGCCTATTGCTGCCAATAAAATTTTTACTACCAATCCTAAAACCCCATTCGAGGTAGCCTTAGGCCAAATGAGTAATGAAGATTTGCTACCAGTAGTGGTAGATCGTAATAAAGAAACCTTGGCGCAAAGAAAAGCAAGGTTTGAAAAAGATGCTTTGGTTTTTACATCACAGCTATATGGCGCAGCGCTAAGGTATACAAAAAATTCTCACGATGCTCAAGATTTGGTTCAGGATACTTATGCAAAGGCATTTACAAGTTTTCATCAGTTTGAACCAGGGACTAACTTAAAAGCTTGGTTATATAGAATTCTTACAACAACATTTATTAATAATTATCGTAAAGATCAAAGACGCCCACAAATATCAGCCGGTGAGTTAGAAGATTGGCAAATTGCTGACGCCTCTTCACATACTAGTGATCAGGGTAAGTCAGCAGAAGATGAAGTACTTGAGAATATTGCAGATAAAGATATAAAGGATGCACTAAGTGCAATGCCTGAAGAATTTAGGATGGCAGTTTATTTGTCGGATGTAGAAGGTTTTTCATATAAAGAAATAGCTGAAATCACTGGCGTACCAACAGGAACTGTGATGTCAAGACTTCATAGGGGAAGAAAGTTGCTAAGAGCTGGCCTTGCTACATATGCCAAAGATCGTGGGTATGGAAAAGATAAAGCAGGTGATCAAAAATGAGTTTTGAAGATAATAATCTCACTTGCTGTGATCAGATGTTACCAACCATAATTCTCTATATTGATCATGAAATATTCGAAGATGATCAGTTAAGTAATGTCGAATCTCATTTTTCAGAGTGCTCTGGTTGTAGGCAAGTGATGGAGCAAGAGGCTCGAAATTTAAGCCGAGTGCGCCAACTTTTGTGTAATGCTTTGACTGAACAAGCCCCTGATGATTTAACGGCAAAAATCAATCTTCAAATTGAGGATTTATACAATCAAATGCTAAACACAAACCAACCTCAAACCATCACAGAATTTACCTATACTCAAACTACTTATACGGAATTTACCCCGGATGGTGCGACACAAATTGAAATAACTAGCGAAATACGTAGGGAGTTCCCGCTAGAGTAATTAAATAATCACTAACCTTGCGATTATGAAAGCAGAACAAGTTATTGGAGCCATTGGCATGGCTAATATGACTATTCGTCCAGGAGATACTTCAGTTGCGCACGGAGTCAACGATCTTCCAGTAATTGCTACTAATCAAATTGCATCGTTAATGGAAAGTGCCTGTAGCACTGCGATAATCGAATTCCTTGATTTTGGTGAAACAACTGTTACTAGTCAATTACAGATTGAAGTGTTCGGTGCGGTTGGCATCAATCATGAAGTCCATGCCACCGCTAAGTGTTTAGGACTTGAGGATGGGATTTTAGAGTTTGAAGTAGAAGTCCATCAAAGTGCAAGATTAATTGCAACAGGAACTATCACTAGAAAATTTGTGGAGAGAGTTTCATTTATGGCCAAGGTAGCTGCTGAAACTATGGTGGCAGAAAAAGCTAATTCACTTGGAGAAAAGAAAATCGCCAGCAGCTTAAATTTTTAAGCCACTAGCGATTTTTAATTTATTTTTTAGTTGCCCAAAAAATTTCCGCAATTTCATCAATTTTGCCGATTAATTTATCTGCAACTGCAACATCATTACTTCCCTTACTGCCACCAGCTCCAGCTAATTTGGTTGCCTCATTAAATAGTGAGTGCAGTTGAGGGTAAGACTCAAAGTGATTTGGTTTAAAATAGTCAGTCCACAGCACCCAAAGGTGGTGTTTAACTAACTCAGATCTTTCTTCTTTAATTGCAACAGCACGTGCTTTGAAATCTACATCACTACTTGCTGCATATTTTTCCATACAAGCCTTTACCGATTGTGCTTCTATTTTGGCTTGCGCTGGATCATAAACTCCGCAAGGTAAATCGCAATGGGCATAAACTGTTTGCTTAGGCTTGATTAGCTTTGATATTGAGGTTTTCATTTTTCTCCTTGGTTGATTTAATACCGAACCTATAGTGGCAGAATACTCTTCATGTTCAGATTTAGCACGGCCGAAGTTTCAGGAAACTCTATGGCTCCGACATATAATGCTGGAGATTGGTTGGTTATTCGATACCTAAGTGGCAAAGAGCACACTTTAAAAATTGGAGCGGTTTACCTAGTAGAAGATCCAATTCGCCCCGGAATCCAATTGATAAAAAGGCTTAAAGAAAGTCGTAAAGAGCATGGTGTAACTAGGTATTGGGTTGAGGGCGATAACTTAAATAGCACTGATTCTAGAAAATGGGGCTGGGTAGAGCAGGATCGATTTATTGCAAAAGTTTTATTTAGATATAAGACAGGAATTAGCGAGTAAAGGCTTCAGTCATCAAAGCCTTTTCTTCCTCTTCATGCAGGTGATGATTTCCAGTTGCAGGACTTGCGGTAGCTCTACGAGAAACTCGTCGAAGAGTTCTACCATTTAATTCTTCATGCGCCACAAATGCCTCATTAGCTGTTAATGAAATAAATGGCCATGGTCCTTGATTTGCTGGCTCATCTTGAACCCAAAGTAATGTTGCTTTTGGATGTTTCTTAGCTTCAGCGATAATTTCTTCAATTGGCAGTGGGTACAACTGTTCTACTCTTGCAATTGCTGTTGAGTGCTCACCCAATTTTTCCCGCTCTGCTAACAAATCATAATAGACCTTACCTGATGTAAAGATTAATCTAGTGGCATTTGAAACTTTATCATCAGCGATAAATGGTTTAAAAGTTCCTGTCGTAAAATCTTTTAGCCCACTTGCAGCAGCTTTTAAGCGCAACATTGATTTTGGTTCAAATACAATTAATGGTCTACGTGCTGGATTTTTCATGTGCCAACGCAATAGATGGAAATATGATGCTGGTGTTGAAGGTTGAGCAACAGTCATATTCTGTTCAGCGCATAGGGTTAAAAATCTTTCAATTCTTCCGGATGAATGATCGGGTCCTTGTCCTTCATAGCCATGAGGAAGAAGTAAAACTAATGAAGAGCGCTCGCCCCATTTTTGAAGTGCTGAAGAGATAAATTCATCTATGACCGTTTGCGCACCATTTGCGAAATCTCCAAATTGTGCCTCCCAAATAACTAATGCATTTTCGCGCTCAACTGAGTATCCATACTCAAATCCCATTACCGCATACTCTGACAGTAATGAATCATAAATATGAAATTGATTTGGATCAGCCACTAAGGATCTAAGTGGGAATAAGTCAGCGCCAGTTTCGCGATTTACAATTACTGCATGGCGATTACTGAAAGTTCCCCTTCTAACATCCTGTCCACTCATTCGAATTGGGTGACCTTCAAGTAATAGCGAGCCAAAGGCAAACATTTCACCAGCTGCCCAGTCAACAGTGGAGTCATCTAGCATCTCAGTTCGCTTTAAAAGCTGAGGCAGTAATTTTGGATGAACTACAAATTCAGATGGAATGGCCGATTGGGTAGCGGCAATCTTACGTAAATCAGTTTCAGAGACAGCCGTGTTAACACTTTCTGGGCTTGGAACAACAGGTGCTTTCCAGTTTGGATCACTTGCAGGCTCGGTATTATGTACGGCAGTAAATACGCCCTCTAATTGTTGTTGATAATCTCGCAAAACTTCTTCGGCTTCTTCAACTGTGATATCTCCTCTACCAATTAAAGCTTCAGTGTAAAGTTTTCGAGTTGAGCGCTTAGCATCAATTAACTTGTACATCAATGGTTGCGTAAAGCTTGGCTCATCACCCTCATTATGCCCACGACGACGGTAACAAATCATGTCAATTACAACATCTTTATTAAACTTTTGACGATATTCAAAAGCAACTTTAGCTACCCGAACACAAGCTTCAGGGTCATCTCCATTTACATGGAATACAGGTGATTGAATCATTTTTGCAATATCAGTTGAGTAAGTTGAAGAACGAGCAGCATGTGGAGAAGTTGTAAAGCCAACTTGATTATTAACAATGATATGAATTGTTCCTCCGGTGCGATATCCCTTTAGAAGTGAGAGTGAAAGGGTTTCAGATACAACACCCTGTCCAGCAAATGCAGCATCTCCATGTAGAAGAATCGGCAAAACCGGATAAGAACTTTGTTCGTCAACAGTAATATCACCAGACTGTGCTCGTAACTTATCTTGCTTAGCTCTAACAATTCCTTCAA
Source organism: uncultured Actinomycetes bacterium (assembly GCA_903897475.1). Lineage (GTDB taxonomy): Bacteria > Actinomycetota > Actinomycetes > Nanopelagicales > Nanopelagicaceae > Nanopelagicus. The sequence goes on from CAIUBS010000095.1 coordinate 9,658, forward strand.
GCACAGGATTTACAGCTTCTAAGTGTGAGGGATTTGCTGCTAAATAAATTTTTGTAGTAGCACCAGATTCTGCAGTAAATGTTCCTTTAGTACCAAGGTGATATTTAACATCACCTGAACCATGAACCTCGTTATCATGATAATTTCCCTCAAACTCTTGGAAAATTTGGCCATAAGACTTACCAGCAATATTTGCCAATACATTCAATCGACCACGATGCGGCATACCAATGCAAACTTCATCTAGTCCCGTATCTGCTGCCGATGAGATAACTGCATCGAGCATCGGAATTACTGACTCGCCACCTTCAAGTGAGAAACGTTTTTGGCCAACAAATTTAGTTTGGAGGAAAGATTCAAACGCTTCTGCACTGTTTAATTTTTTAAGTATTCTTAACTGCTCTTCCCTTGCAGTTCTTGGAGCTCCGACCTCCATTTTTTCTTGAATCCACTTTCGCTCTTCTGGGTTGGCAATATACATATACTCAACACCAATTGTGCGGCAGTAAGAATCTCTAAGTATTCCTAATATTCTTCGCAGCTTCATAAATGATTTTCCACCAAAACCGCCAGTGGCAAATTCTCTATCTAAATCCCATAGCGATAAGCCATGATTGACAACATCTAAGTCAGGGTGTGATCTTTGTACATAAGCAAGCGGCTCAACATCAGCCATTAAGTGTCCAGTTGATCTATAAGCATCAATTAATTTTTGTACCCGTGCAGTCTTACTGACATCATCATCTTTCTCAAACTGCATATCTATAACCCAGCGAATAGGAACGTATGGAATTCTTAAAGCTTCAAAGATTTCATCATAAAAATTCTCTTCGCCAAGCAAAATTTCATGAATTCTGCGAAGAAAATCACCAGATTGCGCACCCTGAATGATTCGATGGTCATAAGTGCTTGTAAGAGTGACAACTTTGCTAATTGCAAGATCGGCAAGTGTCTGCTCATTTGTACCTTGAAATTCGGCTGGGTAATCAAGTGCGCCGACGCCAAGAATTAATCCTTGCCCTTGAACTAATCTTGGCACCGAATGAACCGTTCCGATTGTTCCTGGATTTGTTAATGACAATGTTGTGCCAGCAAAATCTTCAACAGTGAGCGAGCCGGCTCTAGCTTTTCGAACCATATCTTCGTAAGCAGACCAAAATTGGGCAAAATCTAAGTCTTCACAACCCTTAATTGATGGAACTAATAACTGGCGTGAGCCATCTGATTTTGTTAAATCAATTGCAATACCTAAATTAATATGTTCTGGATGGCCAATTGCTGGCTTTCCCTCTAGTTCGGTAAAAAAAGAATTCATTTCTGGCATCGCTCTAATCGCTTTGATCATTGCATAACCGATTAAGTGGGTGAAGGAAACTTTTCCACCACGACCGCGCTTGAGATGGTTGTTTATGACAGTTCTATTATCAATAAGTAGCTTTGCTGGTACAACCCGCACACTAGTTGCAGTTGGAACAGTTAGAGAGCCTTCCATGGATTGCACAACTCTGGCAGCAACCCCTCGCAATGGTTCAACGGTAGATGCACTTGGAGTTACCAATGTTGGAATTGGTTTAACAACTGGGTCTGCAGGTTTTACTACTGGTGCTGAAAAATTATTTTGGGATTCAACTTTTCTTGATATTGGTTCTTCAATCGTTGGATTTGAAATGATTGGTTGTGCAATTGGCTGGTCAGAATTTGTTTTAGCTAATTGAGACTTGGGTATCGGTGGACCAGATGGTTTAACTGGATTCGAATTTGTTGAACCATTTAATGAGGGCGTTCCTTTAAAATCTGCGAAGAAATCCCACCAAGCCTTATCCACTGAACTTGGATCGCTTTGATATTTTTCATACATTTCTTGCACTAACCACTCATTAGGGCCAAATGAACCACCAAAGTGGTTAGCGGGCGTATTCGCTCCTGCTTGGCTCACCTATCGAACTCCCTGCTTAGCTATCTTGAGGTAGTGCTACAGGTTAATCTTAACTGGCCATTTCCGGTGGCAGTGCCCGCATAGAGCATATTAGTGAAGTGAAAGTGGTCATCAGCACAGTCATAGGGGTAGTAGTGCCCCTCAAATAGCGGCAAAGATAGCCCTGTGAATCAACAGGCAAAGTGGGCGATAGTAACTGGCGGATCAAGAGGGCTTGGGTTTGAAACCGCTAAAGGATTAATTGCAGCTGGATATTTTGTTTACATAATTGGCAAAGATGAAAATCGAGCTAAAGATAGTGCAGAAAAACTTGGTTGCAAATATCGGGCAGTTGATGTTTCTGAGAGTAAAAAATTTCGTAAAGTTTTAGTTGATATTACAACAGAAGCTCAAGCGGCAGGTTTTGGTGTATTAGATGTTTTGGTTTTATCTCATGGAGTTATGAGTGAAAAGATGTCAAAGACTTTAAGAACTACTGATGAAGAATGGCGAAGGACATTATCAATTAATTTAGATGCAGTCTTTACCGCAGTAAATGAATTAGCTCCAGCAATGGCAGAAGCACGTAAAGGAAGAGTAGTTGTTTACTCTGCATGTTTGGGAAGAATGTCTGGACCTGGCACACATGGGGGACTTGCTCCGTATCGAATAAGTAAAGCTGGCGTTAATGCATTTGTAAAAAATCTTTCATATGAGACAGGCTTAGGCGCAAGAGGATTTTTAGTTGATGCAATTTGCCCTGGGCATTGTCGAACCGATATGGGCGGGCAAGATGCCCCAAGGAGTGCACAAGAAGGAGCTGCAACAGCTATTTGGCTAGCTACTAGAGATTTTGATCCAACAAAAGATAAAACAGGATTACTTTGGGAAGACAATCAAATAGTAGATTGGTAATTACTCTTTATATCCCAAAGCTGACGACAAAATAGTAATGATTGAAAGTAACATCAAAGGAATTCCTACCAATAAAAAACTTCCTGAAATCATGTAGTAGGAAACTCCTAGAGCAATTAAATTTGCCAGTACCGCAGGAGCTCGGCCAAAAGATCTTTGTTTTTCAAATCCGATGGCGCTAGCCCACAAGCCAACTGATCCAAGCAAACCAAACACAATTTCAGCAGAGAGAGCATCTACTTCACTCACGGTAGAAATGAGTGGTGCCACTAAAAGATAAATAACGATTCCTAGAATCAATATAGATTCGAATTTTAAAAGGTAAATTGCCCGCTTCCTGCTGGCCTCTAATGTAAAAAACCTTTTCAGATTCATAATCTAATGATATCTAGGCACATAATTTTTGAATCTCCTAAGTCCAATTCCAAGCGGGGTTTTAGCGTAAAAGGTTAGACTGTCCCCATGTCTAAAGTTCTATCTTCACTTCCAATAGGTCAAAAAATAGGTATTGCTTTTAGTGGCGGTCTAGATACATCA
>CAIUBS010000096.1 GCA_903897475.1 uncultured Actinomycetes bacterium
TAAAAATGTTAGTAAGGCTAATACCTGGAAAATCGGCGATAAGGTTGTAACAGAGACTGCTGCGGTAATAGATGTTAATTCACCACTATCTAGAGTAGGTAAGTACAACTTAGATCCGGCTCGTAAAGGATTTGGCTATGGCGTAAATGGCGGCATGACTAGGTATGCCAAGGTTGCATCCCGCCTACTACATAAAATTCCAGAGAGTATTTCATTTGATTTTGCAGCAATGACTGAGCCCTGTGCGGTGGCATATAGCTCAACAATTGCACCAGGTTTTATAAAACCTGGTGATCGGATAGTGGTTTTAGGGCCTGGTCCAATCGGTGTATTAAGTGTTGCTATGGCAAAACTTGCAGGTGCTGAAGTAGCTTTAGTTGGATTAGAAAAAGATCGAAATAGATTAAATATTGCTAAAGCTTATGGGTGCGAAGTAGTAATTGGTGATGCCACTGAGTGGGCAAAAACTGTTGATGGCTTAGGTGCAGATGGTGTTGTTGATGCTGCTGGAGTTAGTGCTTCCCTTAAGCATGCACTAGAGGTAGTTAGACCAGATGGTTGGATATCAAAGGTTGGTTGGGGCCCACAACCATTAGATTTTTCATTAGATCCATTGGTTGCAAAAAATGTAACACTGCGTGGAACTTTTTCACATAACTGGCCAATGTGGGAGCGAGTACTTAGATTACTGGGAACTGGCAAACTTGATTTAACACCAGTTCTAGGTGGAGTTTTTCCAATTACCAAATGGCAAGAGGCCTTTGAAAAAATGCAATCTGGTGAAATTTTAAAATCTGTGATTAAGCCTGAGTAAAAAAATGCGCTTAAAAGATAAAGTAATAATTATTACCGGTGCCACATCCGGAATTGGTAAAGCACTGACAGTTAGAGCTGTTGCCGAAGGAGCAAAGGTATTAATTCATGGAATTTCTAAAGAGGATGGGCAAAAATTACTCGACCACTTAGGAAAAAGTGTTGCCCTCTGTATTGCAGATCTAGAAGATCTGTCTTCGCCAAAGAAAATAGTTGATTGTGCACTAGATGCATTTGGACAAATTGATGCGGTAGTAAATAACGCTGCCAGTATTGAAAGAAGTAATTTACAGCAGATAACACCAGAGGCATTTACTAAAACTATAACCATCAATTTGCAATCAGCTTTATTTTTAGTTCAAGCAGCCTTTGCCCACCTTAAAAAAACAGGCGGCAATGTTTTAAATATTGGATCTATCAATGCCTATACCGGTGAGTCATCTCTATTGGCATACAGCATAAGTAAAGCTGGATTGCAGACAATGACTCGAAATCTAGCAAACGCACATGGTGTTGATGGCGTTAGATTTAATCTAATTAATCCAGGTTGGATATTGACTGATCGAGAGTATGCAGATCAAATTAAAAAAGGGTTGCCAGAAAATTGGCCAACTAAATTAGGACCAGAAAATATTCCATTTGGAAAGATGAGTACACCAGAGCAGTTAGCTTCTGCCTGCATTTACTGGTTAAGTGATGAGTCAAAACCATTTACTGGATCAATTGTTGATCTTGAGCAGTTCTCAATTATTGGCAGAAATCCAGAGAAGTAATGCCAAAGTTAGCTGCTTTTCCAAAGGGATTTATTAAGCAATTAGTCTCTGGACAAATGAGTATCTATGAGTGGATTAAGTTAGCTGATGAGTTACGAGTTGACGGTTTAGAGTTTTATAACAACTTCGCTGATGTTAAGGATTCAGGCGATTGGTCCAAGGTCAGAGCTGCAGTAGAAGATACTGGCATGGTCATTCCCATGATGTGTGCCTCCCCGGATTTTACAATTCCAGATGCTGCATTAAGAAAAAAGGAGGTAGAAAAAGAGATATATGCGATTGAGATGAGTGCAGCACTAGGTGCTAAGTATTGTCGAGTACTTTCTGGTCAGCGAAGAAAAGATATTACTCGGGAAGAGGGAATGAATTATGTAGTCGAATCCATTAATGCTTGCATCCTGGCAGCTGAAAGTTTGGGCGTTACTTTAATTATTGAAAATCACTATAAGGATGATTTTTGGACAGAGCCTGAGTTTGCGCAAATGATGGAGGTTTTTGTGGACTTGGTAAGCAGAATTAATTCCAAATCTTTTGGCGTTAATTTTGATCCTTCCAATGCAATCGCAGCGGGGGAAGAGCCACTTGAGCTACTTGAAAAGGTAAAGCATCGAGTGCTGACCATGCACGCATCCGATAGATATTTAGCTAATGGCACGATAGAGGATTTAAGAAGAACTGAAGGTGGAACTGCTGGCTACGTATCATTTTTTAAACACGGAGTAATCGGTAAAGGGCTAAATGATTACGATGCAATATTTAGAACGCTAAAGGAAGTTGGATTTGATAGCTGGATTTCGATTGAAGATGGCGTGGATGGAATGGACCAAATGCATGAAAGTGCAGATTTTTTGCGAGAAAAAATTAAAAAATACTGGCCTACTTACCAGCCACGATAACATTATTTAGCGACTTACCTTCTGCTAAAAGTTGTAGTTGAGATTCAATTAATCTTCTTGCCCTCTTCTCAAACGCTGAGGTATTTCCGCCAACATGTGGTGAGATTAAAACACCTTTAGCTTTCCAAAGTGGATGATCACTAGGAAGTGGTTCAGGATCAGTTACATCTAAAGCTGCAGTGATTCGACCTGAGTTTAACTCCTTAACCAATGCATCTGTATCAACAATTGGTCCTCGAGCCACATTAACTAGCAGTGAGCCGTCTTTCATTAAACTCAAGCGCTGAGCATTGAAAAGGTGTTTACTTTCTACAGTCAGCGGTAAAATCAAAATAACTACATCTAAAGTTGGAAGATGCTTATCAAGATTTGAGATTGCAATTGTATTATCTCGACCGCTTTGGGTGAATGGAATTATCTCAACAGAAAAACCTGATAGCATTTTGGCAATTGTTGATCCAATTGAACCAAAACCAATAATTCCAATCTTCTTATCATTTATGGATTGATTCTTCACATGAACCCAAGCAGACTTATCTTGATTTCGCACAAAATCTGGAAATCCTCGCAAAGAGGCAATTGTTAGCCCAACTGCTAATTCAGCGGTTGAATCATCATGAATGCTCTTACCATTGCAAAGAGTAATTCCCTCTCTTACATATTCAATAGCATCGTCATAACCGGCATTTGGCATCTGTAAAACTTTCAGATTTTTCATCTTTTTGGTTAACTCTAATGCAGCTCTTCCACCCATATAGGTCGGAACATAGAAGGTAATTTCAGATAAATCTGAGGTTTCTATAGGAGTGTTGATAGGTGATAATCTCTTAAACTTAGCCGGTACATTTAAATCATCCCATTGAGTCCAAATTACATGGTCTGACATTATTTGATCCGTTCATTTATATCTAATGGAGTAATTGTGACTTTATTTGTAAGTGTACCGATTTGATCAACAGTAATAGTTACAACATCCCCACTTTGTAGTGAAATATCAAGTGGTGGAACTATTCCGGTTCCAGTTGATAATAAGACTCCAACTGGAAAATGTTGACACCTAAATAAGTATTTTATTAAGTCTTCAAAAGTTCTATTTAAAGCTTTCAAAGAAGTTTCTGCCTGCCAGACAATCGATCCATTTCTTTCAATTTTTGCATAGATATCAAGTTTAGTATGGTCAACTATTTCCCAAATTGGTCTAATCATTGGCCCAACTGAATTTGAACCATAGTAAATTTTGGCTTGAGAAAGGTAGAGTGGATTCTCTCCTTCAATGTTTCGAGAAGTCATATCATTACAAATACTCATTCCAATTAATTCACCAAATTTATTTATTGCTATTGCTACCTCTGGTTCAGGAACTGAGGCGGTCGCATCTTCTCTTATGCCAACTTCGGCACCGTTCCCAACAGTTCTTCTAGCTGTGGCTTTGAAAAATAATTCAGGTCGGTCGGCCTCATAAACTAGTTGATAAACATCAGGAACACCGCTTTCCTCTTTTCTAGCATCCCTTGATCTTTGATAGGTAACTCCAGCGCCCCAAATTTCAGTATCTGCAGCAACCGGTGCTATTAATTTTCCTTTGATCTCCTTGTGGCTATCTGACTCATAAATTTTACGAAATTCCGATAGCTGTAGCTTTAGCGCATCAGAAAGTGTTTTAACTCCAGGAATTTCAAAATACTGGCCAGCAATTTCTTTGACTAATTGATAACTCTCACTTTGAGTCTGGACAACTGCTAAATGGCTCATTTAGATTTCAATCCGATTAATTAATCCCGACTCCTCTAAAGCATTCCAGGCTGCTTCGGGAATACTTCGATCAAAATCTTCTATATTGGCAGTTAGTTCAGAAACGCTTCTTGAACCAGTAACTACACAAGTCACAGCAGGATGGCGTAGTGGGAACTGAATAGCTGCAGCTGTAAGCGGGATATGAAAATCTAAAAGCAGTTTTTGGATTTGCTTAACCTTCGCCAAAACTTCAGTAGTGACTGGTACATAGTTGTATGTGGCTTGTGGTGTTGGATTTGCGAGAACGCCTGAGTTATAAACTCCACCAACCATAACCCCAGTTTTCTTTCTTAGACACTCCTTGAACAATTCTTCTTGCGCCGACTGATCCAATAGTGAATATCTCCCAGCAATTAAAATTATGTCTAGGTCCATTTCTTTTACTGCCTTGGTCGCATATGAGCAAATATTCATACCAACGCCAACACCTTTTATAACCCCTTGCGATCTAAGCTCATCTAAAACTGGATATGAATTTTTAATTGCTTCATCAATTCGATCATCTGCATCATGAATTAATGCAATATCAATTGAAGAGACTTTTAATCGCGTTAAACTCTCATCGATTGATCTGAGAATTCCTTCTCTGGAAAAATCAAAAATAGGAAAAATAGTTGGATCTACTCCAATAAATGGTGCTAGTCCTTCAACTTTTCCTGCAATATCTTCAGGAGCAAACTTTTCAAGAACTCGACCAACTTTTGTTGAGATTACATAAGGCTTATCGGTTTTACTAAGTGCAGAACCAATCATCTTCTCTGCATTTCCATGACCATATAGCGGTGCGGTGTCTATAAAGTTAATGCCAGAATCCAATGCAGCAAGAATGGTTTTTTGGCCCTCCTCATCAGATACCGCAGTGAATAACCCACCAAGCGGTGCTGAACCCAAGGCAAGCTTTGATACATACCTATCAATACGTGGGATTTTTACTAACTCGCTATGCCTGGCCATTATCACAATAGTATAGGAAGGTGTTGAGATAGTTAATGGTGCTCAACTATTGAGATAAGCGGAAAGAGTTGTAATGAGTAGAGAGTTTGAAGGATTAGTAGCGATAGTTACTGGTGCGGGATCAGGAATCGGTCTTGAGGTTGCCAAGCAATTAAGTGCATATGGTGCGAAGGTTTTTGGATTTGATGTTAATCAAGGCCAGATGTCACCTTACGCAACTTTTATTAAGTGTGATATTGCAGATGCTAATTCAGTAAATGATGCTTTTATGGAGTTTAAAAAGTTATCCAATAATCTGGATATTTTAATTAACAATGCAGGCATTGGATCTTTAACCACGGTAGAAAAAGAAACTGATGAGATTTGGCTCAAAGTCTTGAATATAAATGTGGTTGGCACTGCGAGAGTTTCCCGAATGGCAATTCCTTTGTTACGTAAAAGTAAGAATGCTTCGATTGTTAATACTGCATCAGTTGCGGCAATTGATGGGATTCCTAATAGAGCTGCCTACAGCGCATCAAAAGGCGCAGTACTCTCATTAACTTTAGCTATGGCAACAGATCATTTGGTCGATGGTATTAGAGTCAATGCGGTAAATCCTGGAACAACAGATACTCCCTGGGTAAAAAGATTATTGGATCAATCTACGGATGCTAAAGCGGCAAAGAGTGCACTGGAGGCAAGACAGCCGATGGGTAGATTGGTTTCACCCGATGAAATTGCAAACGCAATAATTTTCTTAGCTAGTCCAAAACAAGCTGCAGTAACAGGTACTTCGTTAAATGTTGACGGAGGATTACACTCTTTAAGGATCCCTAAACAATGAACATGCTAAATAATTATAGATTCGGCTCATACGCACTTCTTGCTATGGGGTTAATTAATCTGAGGTATCAAACTGGCTCAGAAGGAAATCTTTCTACAAGCTCAGTATTAATTACTATTGGTGGTGTTGTTTTTATTCTAACCTTCATTCCAAAAGTATCGTCCATACTCTTAAAAGGACCGATTAAGAAGTTATCCTTGGTATTGCTTGTAGCACTAATTATTTATGGCATTTTAATTTAGAATTATGGAGCTTTCTCAAATAAAGCTTCAATGGAATGAAGTACTTGATTTACTCCTTGAGAAGGATCGAATTGCGTGGCTGGCGTTTTTTGATGCTCGCCTAGTTTCTTTTGAAAACAACCAATTAACCTTAGATTTTGCTGATAGTCAGAAGTTTGCCAACCCTCATGATTTTAAGAAAAGTCGTAATCCATCCCACACTCAACTACTAATTGATGCAATTAAAACCGTTTTTGGTATCTCACCCACAATAATAGAGCGGTGAAAAGAGCTCCAATA
>CAIUBS010000097.1 GCA_903897475.1 uncultured Actinomycetes bacterium
TTGATTCGTTTTTCTGTGGGAATTGAAAATGTAAATGACCTCTGGTCAGATATACAATCTAGTTTTTTAGCTGCAAAAATTAATTAAATGCCCTTACTTGTTCGTGAGGCAAAATTGGATGATATTCCAATAATCTACAAGTACATTAAAGATCTAGCAGAGTATGAGAAAGCGCCAGAGGAGGCGATTCTGACAGAAGAAGACTTAAAGCGGACTTTATTCCCCGATATACCGCAGGTTTATTGCTTGGTGAGTGAATTTGAAAATACGGTGACTGGAATTGCGATCTGGCATTTGAATTACTCAACCTGGCTTGGAAAGCACGGCATTTACCTAGAAGATCTTTATGTTGACCCAAAATATAGAGGGCAAGGTCATGGAAAGGCATTATTAGTTGCCCTGGCCAAGATTTGTATTGAGCGGGGCTACCAAAGATTGCAGTGGTGGGTATTGGATTGGAATAAGAGCGCAATAGATTTTTATGATTCCATAGGTGCTCATGCGATGGATGAGTGGACAGTCTTTAGAGTTTCTGGGAAAGAACTAGGAAAACTCGCAAACTCCGATAAATAGCTTCATCAGTAATCAAATGAGAGTAGATTTATCCCATGATTAAAGCCTTCAAAAGACTACTTGCATTCTTTGGCATTATTTTGGTCGCATTTGGCGCAATTAAAGGTTTGTTTAATTGGCTAGCAAGATCTGAAAATGATGAATACGAGGTATGGAGTGATGATGAAGAACGAGAAGATGCCTAGTGAGCGCTGAATATATTCCTGGCTCTTGCAATATTGGTAATGGTGAAGTTAGACGTCGTCAAGCAGTAGCAATTTTTGGATTATTTTTAACATCCTTCTCAGCAATAACAATCCTGGCAACAGATCAAAGTAGAAATTCAAGATTATCAATTTTTGTACCAGCTTTAATATTTGCAATTGGTTTTGTTCAATCTAGAAAAAAGTTTTGCCTAGCTTATGGATTAGCCGGAACATTTAACTTTGGTAAGTTAGGGCAAATTTCAAAAGTTCAGTCAACTGAAGATCGCAAAGCTGACCGCAAAACTGCGGTTTTAATCCTGTTTCAATCTGCAGCCCTTGCAGCATTGATTACTGCTGTATTTTTTGCGCTACCTTTATAAATCTTCATAACTTGATGGCAGTTCGCCGACATTTAAAAACTTTAAGTATTTTTCAGTTATTTCACCTGGCTTACCTGAGGCAAGCATCTGACCTCTGTGCAGCCAGATTGCGTGATCGCACAGTTCATTAATCGAGGAAAGCGCGTGCGAAACTATTAATATCGTTCGTGCCTCTTCACATAACTGTCGCATCTTATTAAAGGATTTTTCTTTAAATGCTGCATCACCAGCAGATAATGCCTCATCTAATAGCAAAATATCTGGCGTCATATTTACTGCAACAGAAAATGCAACCCTGCTATACATACCTGAGCTATAAGTTCTAACTGGCATATCAATAAATCCTTCTGGTAAATCTGCAAATTCTGCGATTGCATCTGTTTGGGACTCAATCTCATCCCTGCTTAAGCCAGAAGCCAGTCCGCCTAAAATAATGTTATCTCGACCAGATAATGCTTTATTAAAACCAACTCCTAATGCAAGTAAAGTAGAAATCTTTCCATTCACACCAATTCGTCCTTGAGTAGGAGGCAAAATTCCAGCAATTGACCGCATCAATGTTGATTTACCCGCACCATTTGCTCCAACAATACCTAGCACTGAACCATGGGGAATATCTAAAGTTAAATTCTTTACTGCCTCAACGGTCTTTGTTCTCACTCTTTCACCACGGCTAGCTCTCATCAATGCATTCTTTAAAGTTTTCTTTGATTCAACATTAATCTTGTAACTAATTGAAAGGTTTTCAATTTTAACTGCCAAACTATCTGGCATTACAGATTTATTAAGAGATACGGACGGCAAAATCGCGCTCCCTTGAGATAAAGAAATATCCACCAAACAAAATTGATATTAAACACCAAACTACACAACCAATCGCTTGGGAGAGTGTGGGGGTCAAGCCATCTATCCAAATTCTTGAGTTAGCAGAAAGAATTGGGCCCAGAGGATTTAGATAAAGAATAATTCGATACCAACCAGAAAGCATATCTGGCTGCCAAAGTACTGGTGAGGCGTATAACCAGATTCTCATAATATATGAAAGTAATTTTGTAGTATCTCTAAAATAAACATTAAGTGTTGCAAAAAACAAAGCTAAGCCAAAACTTGTTATTGCTAAAAGTATTAAAAGTGCTGGAACCAAAAGATAATTCCAAGTCAATCCTGGAATTGTTGTATCATCGATTGCTAATTTACCGATAACAACAATAGATATATAGACCGGAATCGTGGGCCAAAATTGTCTTGCTGCACTAATTGCACTAGAAAGTGGAAGCAGTGATCTTGGAAAAGCTTGATTTAAAATCAATCTGCCACCCGAAGTGATTGATTGTGCGCCAGATAAAATACAATTTTGAGCAAAATAGAATGTAAATAACCCAATTAAAATATGACATAAAGTTGTAAAGCCGCCCAAGCCGCCTCTACCACCTTGAATTATTGTTACTAAGAGAAAATAAATTAAAGCCAAAAACAACGGATTTAAGACCAACCAAACATTTCCAAGTTTTGAATCTAAATACTCTGCTTTATCTGTGAACTTTGACAGTTCGGTAGCAAATTCGCGCCGGCGCCAAAAGTCTTTCAAATATGGTCTAAGAGGAGGTAGAGAGGATTTATGAGGTTCAAATATCTGAACCTTATTTTGTGCCTCACTCATGGAGGCTATTCTGCCACCTTTGATTTAGAACTTCTTGCCAAACTGGCAGCAATTGTAATAACTAAGGTTATGGCGATTACTGAAAGTGAGAATTGAGTAGAAATTTCAGGTACATGTATGCCGAATATATTATGAGTTCCACCACCATGTATTGCCTCTAAAACCAACTTTACTCCGATAAAACCTAAAATCACTGATAATCCCTCATTTAGGTAAATTAACTTTCCCATCAGTCCACCAAGTAAAAAGTAGAGTTGCCGTAACCCCATAAGAGCAAATGCGTTTGCAGTAAAAACTATGTATGGATCTTTTGTTAAGCCAAAGATGGCGGGAATTGAATCTAGAGCAAAAATTAAATCAGTGAATGCAATAGCTACTAAGACAATGGTTAAAGAAGATGCCCCTCTTTTTCTCAACCATACTATTGCTTTACCCTCTTTCCATTCCTTTTCCTGGTCTTCTGTAAATAACTTATAACTTGTATAGATAAGGAATGCACCAAAAATATAAAACACCCAGGAGTATCTTGTAATCGCTGCTGAACCCAGAGCAATAAAAATTCCCCGAAGAACTAGCGCCATTGCAATTCCAGCCAACAAGACTAATTGCTGCTTCTTTTTATCAATTTGAAATCTAGCAAGAATTAGTATGAAGATAAAAAGGTTATCTACCGATAATGAGTACTCTGTAATCCAACCAGCAAAGAATTCATTCCTAGATTGTGCATTACCCCACCTCGAAAGTGACAAACCAAAAATTATTGCCGCCCCAACGTAAAATGCTGTCCAGAGGCTTGCCTCTTTCATAGTTGTTTCTTTATTTCTTCTAATGATCGCTAATGCTAAGTCAAAAGCGAGTACTGCAAGTAATGCTGCAATAGTAAATTGCCATACCGCTAAACTCATTAATTAAAGACCTTCCCCGGATTTAAAATATTATTTGGATCTAAAGTTTGCTTGATCAGCTTCATAATACTAACGGCTGGTGCCCCAGTTTCTTCCACTAATGCCTCTATTTTGCCCGATCCAATTCCATGCTCACCGGTGCAGGTTCCACCCATTTCGATCATTTTCATAGTTATCTCATGAGTTATATCTCGCACATCCTCTAATTCTTTTGGATTTGCCGGATCAGTCACAATAAAGCAATGAAAATTAGCATCTGCAACGTGACCTAAAATTGAAAATGGGTAGGGATGTTTTGAAAGAATTTGTTCTGCAGTTTGTACTGCATCGGAAAGTTTTGAAAGTGGAACTGCAGCATCTGTACTTACCGCTCGCTTGCCTGGGTGAGCTGCAATGCCAGCCCAATAGGCATTGTGACGAGCTTGCCACAATTTACGTCTAGCTCCTTCATCTACTGTCCATTCAAAATCTGATCCACCAAATTCTTCAACAATATCTCGAACTGATTGTGCATCCTCTGCTACACCTTGAGGTGAGCCATGGAATTCGAAAAATAAAGTAGGCATCTCAGATAAGTTAAGTCCATCGTGTGCATTAACATTTTTAATACATTTTGCATCCAAAAATTCACATCTTGCGATAGAAATTCCTGACCTAACGATTGCGGTTGCAGCAGTTACGCCATCGGATAGTGTTGGAAAGCGAACGATTGCGGCCGCCATTTTTTCAGGAATACCAAAAACTCTTAATGTTAATTCGGTAATGACTGCAAGAGTTCCCTCTGATCCAACTAGTAACCTGGTTAGGTCATAACCAGCTGATAACTTTCTAGTTTCGCGACCAGTTTTTATTACAGTTCCATCTGCCATAACTGCGGTCATTGCTAATACGTTATCTCGCATCGAGCCATATCTAACAGTTGTTGTGCCAGCCGCACCTGTTGATGCCATACCACCTAAAGTGGCATCTGCTCCAGGATCGACTGAGAAAAATAATCCATTTGATGCAAGTTTTTCATTCAAAGCCATTCGGTGTACACCTGGCTCTACCCGCACAAGTAAATCATCTGGTCTTATTTCAATAATTTTATTCATCTCAGTTAAATCCAATGAGATTCCACCAAAAAGTGGGAGTACATGGCCTTCCAGTGAGGAGCCAGCACCAAATGCAACAACTGGAATTTTTTCAGAATTACAATACTTCAAAACACTAGAAACTTCCTCAGTACTATGTGGCATAACAACAGCCGATGGCCGCACCGGTGGAATTGCGGATTCATCTCTTCCGTGTTGATCAAGAATTGTTTCATTTGTACTTACAGCACCTGTAACTAATGTTTTTAGATGTTCAATTTGAGAAGGAGTTAGGTCAACTCTTTTATTAATCACGCTTTAGATCCTAGTGGATTAATCTGTAAAACTAATTATTACAAAAAGTTAATCTTCATGTTTTACGCATAAATAACAGGGTTGATTTAAAGTTTTAAACTGCTAAACTAAGCCCGTAAGACAACTTACGACTGGAGTGTGCACCACAAATACTGGTTTAAATAAACCACTTGTTGTACAAAATTGCATGAAAACCCAAACGAACCACCCTCAAACATTTCGCTTAGTACCTACACATTCACAGCCGCTTAATCCTGCTCGGTTAGAAAAACTTTTCCAAGAGCAGCTAGATAAATATAAAAAATCATTATTAAGTTCAGATTTAGAGTATAAAAAAGCTATCGAGAGTATTCCACTCGGAGCTCATTCATCATTCCAATCTTTTGATCCTTACCCAATATCAATTGCATCGGCAAAGGGTGCATGGATGACAGATGTTGATGGTCGAAAGATGCTAGATCTTTCAATGGGATTTGGGTCGATGCTTGTTGGGCATTTAAACCAAGAGGTCATTTCAGAGATTAGAGAGTTGCTAACTGTCGGAACTTTATACACAGCTCCATCGCCAATTTCAAGAGAATCAGCAGAGCTTCTCTGTAAGCGATTTGGCATCGATCAGATTAGATTTACAAACTCAGGCACTGAATCAACAATGTATGCAGTCAGGACTGCGCGTGCTTACACCGGCAAAGAGGGTGTAGTTAAAGTAGAAGGTGGTTACCACGGAAGTGGAGATGCGCTCGCAGTTTCAACCAAGCCCTCTTTAGATAAAGCTGGACCTGCAGATGCACCAAACTCGGTGCCAAACAATGCAGTTGTTTCAGGTGAGTCATATGTTGTTCCATATAACAACATAGAAGCTCTGGAAAAAGTATTTAGTGAGCATTCATCCACAATTGCCTGCTTTATTGTTGAACCAGTTTTAGAAAATATCGGAATAGTTTTGCCAGATGAGGGATACTTAGAGGCAGTCAGAGAGTTATGTGATCAGTACAAAATCGTACTAATTTTTGATGAGGTTAAAACTGGTTTAACTGCTGGACCGCAAGGGGCATCACAAAGACTTGGTGTAATTCCAGATCTAATTTGTCTTGCTAAATCTATTGGTGGTGGCATTCCACTTGCAGCTTTTGGTGGTAAAACTGAGTTTATGAAACCAGTTTCAGATGGAAGAGCACCACATCTTGGAACTTTTAATGGACATATTTTGGCGATGGCTGCGGTCAAAGGCGTAGATAAAGTTTGTACGCCAGAGGCGCTGACAAAAGCTGAAAATTTAAACATTCAAGCGCTAACTAGAATTAAAGAAATAATTGATGAGTATGAATTACCAGCACATACTGTTGGATTTGGAGTTAAAGGTTGTGTTACCTGGTCTGATAAACCAGTTAGAAATTATCGAGATTACAAAGCAACCGATTTTAATGTTGCTGAGTTATCATTTTTATGGTCTTTAAACCATGGAATTATGACGCCGCCAGGACTAGATGAGCAGTGGCTAATTAGTTTGGCTCATGGTCAAGATGAAATTGATTTTATGGTTAATGACTTTAAGGAGCTTGCAAAAACACTTCGTGGCTAATTTAGCTATTTTGAGGAAATCCTAAATTAATTCCACCATGACTTGGGTCTAACCAGCGAGATGTAACAACTTTTCCTCTTGTGAAGAAATGAACGCCTTCGGTTCCATGGGCATGTGAGTCACCAAATAATGAGTTTTTCCAACCACCAAATGAAAAGTATGCCATTGGTACTGGGATTGGAACATTTATGCCGACCATCCCGACTTCTACTTCATTTTGAAATCTACGTGCAGCTCCACCATCATTTGTAAATATCGCTGTTCCATTTCCATACTGATGATCATTAACTAACTTCAACGCCTCGTCATAACTTTTTACTCTAATAACACTTAAGACTGGACCAAATATCTCTTCGAGATAGATGCTCATATTTGGTTTAACTTGGTCAAAAAGTGTTGGACCAAGCCAAAAACCTTCACCATCAACTTTTACATCGCGTCCATCTACTACAACTTTTGCACCTTCTTTTTCGCCAGCGGCTATATACGAAGCGACTTTATCCCTATGAATTTTCGTAACCAGTGGTCCCATATCAGCACCCTTAGTGCCATCACCGGTTTTAATTTTTAGTGCCCGCTCTTTAATTTTCTCAATTAACTTATCAGCTATGGGCTCAACTGCAACTATTGCTGAAATTGCCATACATCTTTCACCAGCAGAGCCAAACCCTGCATTTATTGCGGCATCTGCGGCAAGTTCCAAATCTGCATCGGGTAATACGATCATATGATTTTTAGCACCACCTAGTGCTTGAACCCGTTTTCCAGATTTGGTGCCATTTTCATAAACATACTTTGCAATTGGAGTTGATCCAACAAAGGATATTGATTTAATTTTTGGATGCGTAAGCAGTGCATCTACTGCAACTTTATCACCATGAATTACATTAAATACACCATCTGGCAATCCTGCTTCTTTAAGCAGCTCTGCAATAAACATAATTGCACTTGGATCTTTTTCAGAAGGCTTAACAATTACTGTGTTTCCACAAGCAAGCGCAATCGGGAAAAACCACATTGGAACCATGGCTGGAAAGTTAAATGGTGAGATGATTGCAACTGGGCCAAGTGGCTGGCGAATCGAGTAAACATCTACTCCAGTTGAAACTTCCTCCGAAAATCCACCTTTAAGTAAATGGGGAATTCCACAAGCAAACTCAACAACCTCTAACCCTCTTGTAACTTCACCTTGAGCATCACTAAGTACTTTGCCATGTTCAGCTGTTATTAACTCTGCAATTTTCTCTTTATTTTTATTAACTAATTCTCTAAAAGAAAATAGAATTTGGGTTCGTTTTGTTAATGAAGCGTGACGCCACTGTTCAAAAGCTTTCTCAGAAATATTTACTATCTTGTCCACTGTTGCTGCATCTGCAAAGGCCACATTTGCCGAAACTTGCCCAGTTGCAGGATTAAAAATTTCCCCCGTCTTATCAGGGTTAACCTCCATGACTGAACCATTGACCCAGTGCGAAATTGATTTCATATGCAAACAATACTTCAGGTTTAATCCAAGTTCTACCTGCTACCAAAAAATGCTCATAAGTGATTAGATTGGCCTATATTCGCTTAAGTATTGGAGCAAAGTGAGCAGCCTAGAAAATAATCCAGATAAAGCAGCAAAAGTTTTTGCTGATGATCGCGCTAATGTTTTTCACTCCTGGTCTGCACAAGCCCAAATCTCTCCGATGGCAATTGCCGGTGCGAGCGGCTCTTATTTTTGGGACTTTACTGGAAAAAAGTACTTAGATTTTTCATGTCAACTAGTTTTTACAAATATTGGGCATCAACATCCAAAGGTTATAGAAGCAATAAAGAAGCAGGCTGAAGTTCTCACAACAATAGCACCGCAACACGCAAATGAGGCAAGAAATGAAGCTGCTAAAAGTATTTTAGGTTTGGTTGATGACAAGTTTAAAAAAGTTTTCTTTACAAATGCTGGAGCCGATGGTGTCGAAAATGCAATCAGGATGGCCCGCCTTCACACCAACAAACATAAGGTTCTATCAACCTATCGCTCCTATCATGGCAACACGGGATCAGCGATAAATGCAACAGGAGATCCAAGAAGATTTCCAAATGAATTTGGTTATGGACATGTTCATTTTTGGGGACCATATTTATATCGATCAGCTTTTTGGGCAACAAGTCAAGAACAAGAGTGTGAACGTGCACTTGAGCACCTAGAACAAACAATAATTTTTGAAGGACCAAAAACTATTGCAGCTATTTTAATTGAGAGTGTTCCTGGAACTGCCGGCGTTCTTGTGCCACCAAAGGGGTATTTAGATGGCGTTAGGGCTCTTTGTGATAAATATGAAATCATTTGGATCGCAGATGAAGTTATGTCTGGATTTGGCAGAACTGGTAAATGGTTTGGCTATCAACATTCAAACTCAAATCCAGATCTAATCGTTTTTGCTAAAGGGGTAACATCTGGTTACGTGCCGCTTGGTGGCGTTGTGATCTCAGATCAAATTTCAAAAAGTTTTGATGAAAGAGTTTTTCCAGGGGGGTTAACCTATTCAGGGCATCCTCTTGCGTGCGCAACAGCGGTAGCGACTATTGAGGTAATGAAGAGTGAAAAAATGGTTGAAAACGCATTATCAATCGGAGAAAAAATTATTGGACCTGGTCTCAAGGAATTAGCAAACAAACATAAAGTAATTGGAGATATTAGAGGAGTTGGAGTTTTTTGGGGGATTGATATGGTGGTTGATCGCTCGACTCGTGAACCACTTGCCCCATATGGAACATCAAGTGCCAAAATGAATGAAATTGTTGCAGCTTGTAAGAAAAACGGATTAATGCCGTTCAATAACTTTAATCGAATACATATGGTTCCGCCCTGCAATATAAGTGAGGACGATGCAAAAGCGGGCTTGCAGTTGCTTTCAAAATCACTGTCTGATGTGAATCTTTAAAAAATAGGTAGCACAGAATGACAATTGAGATAAATAGTATTTCAGAGGCAGTTAATAGAATTAGGCACTTGCTTGAAGTTAATAACAAGAGAATTATCGTTGGAATAGTTGGAAAACCAGGAGCTGGTAAATCAACTTTTGCTGCCGAATTAATCAAAAACCTTACTGACCTTAATCCAAAATTAGTTCCTATGGATGGATATCATTTAAGTAATAGGCAACTAAAACAACTTAACTTGGAGGATAAAAAAGGTGCCTCTAACACTTTTGATGTTTTCGGGTTTGCTAATTTGTTGCAGCGCATAAATAGAGAAATTAGTACAGATGTTTACTATCCCGTGTTCTATCGTGAAATTGAAGAATCATACTCTGCTGATGCAGTTGTTACTAAGGATACAAAAATTGTAATTACTGAAGGAAATTATTTACTAGTTAATGAAGGAGGTTGGGAGAGAGTTGGAAAAGAACTCATAGAGACTTGGTATTTAAAAGCTGATGAGGATTTACGTATGGAAAGGCTTATCAAAAGACATAAAGAGTTTGGTAAAGATCAAAAAGCTGCTGAGTCTTGGGCAAAAGGAAGCGATGAAATTAATGCAAAAATCGTTGAATCAACAGCATCGCGAGCTAATGTGATTGTGAAGATTTAGTCCTAGAATAGTGGCAAAAGTTTTACACTTTATAGAAAATTAACCCAACAATAGCAAAATTATTAAATAGAGAGATTAGATTTACTCACAAGTTTACTCCACGTAATAAATTAAATTCAAATTGTTAATAAATATGGATACATTAAACTTTTCAACAAGATATTGCGCGCTCTATTTTGAGACTAGATTTTTAGATATAGTAAAGAAAAATTTCTAGGAGTTGATAATGTTAAAACAAAATTTTATCTTTAGGATTCTAATAGCTCGCAGCTTTCTTAATAGTTTACTTAGAGGAAAAAGTCGGGCGGATGTACCTGGATGGGTTTTAGTAGTTTTAATGACCACAGCTTTGGTAACAGGAATATGGGCTATCGCAGCCCCCAAACTCACAACAATATTGCGCAACTCTCTGGATGCAATGGGCGGTATCAGATAGTTGCGCAATCCATTAGTCAAAAATAGTGAAGGATCTGTTGAATCATTTATTACTCTGATTCCACAGGTATTTATCTTCTTATTAATGTTTCAGTTGGTCTTTATGCAATTTAGTTTTATTAGAGATACCCATACTTCTCAAGGAGAGATTTCTCGCACAGCAATTTTGGGTGGAAGTAAATACACAAGTCATCCACTGGTGGGAGGTGGCTCAGTTCTTTTACTAGATGAGACTTCTGTAATTGAAAAATTCATTGACTTTGGTTCACTAGCTCAAAAGAAAATTATTTCAATTGCAGTAGATGAGAATGTTAATAGTTAGGTTTATAAACAGAGCTAGTTTAGGTTCTGCGGTTGCAGAATTTCTAATCTTTACATTGCCATTTTTTACTGCATTTTTAATCTTAATCACTTTAGTTCAATATAAAGCAGTTGCTATTTCGGAAAGCAATAACTTAGCTAGGCAAGCAGTGAGAGTTTTTGTTACTAGCCCAAGTGAGCAACTTGCTCTACCTCGAGCTAATCAAGTTTTGGATATTTATCGATCAAAACTTTCACAACAAGCTTTAGTTGCAAGGCCGATTAAATTAAGTATTACTTGCCAAAACTATCCATGTTTTTCACCTGGCAATAGAGTTACAGCAACAATTACTGTTGGAAATGATCAAAAGTCTTCTGCGACTGAGTTTGTCGATTTATGGCGGTAAAGTCTTTTTTCCCTGCCAAAAGCCGCGGATCTCTAATACCTTTATCCCTAAGTTTTTTTCTAATCTCAATTTGCTTATTGTTTGTCTCTATCAATATATCTTCAGCCTACTCAGCAAAAAAAGAGCTAACTAATATTGGCGAGGCCGCAATCAACAAGGCTGCTCACGCCATTAGTATTTCTGCTTACTATGCTCAACTAAATCAATTTAGCAGTAGAAAAAAAGTTCCATTAGATTGTTTTGCAGCAAGTAATTCATTTTTTAATTTAATACGCCAAAATTCATTTTATGGCAAAAGTATACGTATTGAAAATTTTAATTGTAATTTATTTGATCTAGAGGCAACTATTTCAGTCAATGCAAGATTTCCTCTGGATATTCCGTTTTTTAACCTTGAACAATTAAGAACTTTTGATATTCGCACCAAAATTGGCGCTAGTTCGGTTTACATCCCCAATTAGATTACGCTTACTCCATGGCCGCCCGAGAGTACCAAGTAGAGATCGATAAAATCGATATTACTCTTAAATCAATTGAACAGGTATTAAATCTACCCAAATTGAAGGAGACTGCCGCTGAGCTTGAGCAACAGGCAAGTGCACCAAATCTTTGGGATGATCCGCAGGCTGCTCAAGTGATTACAAGTAAATTATCTAGAGCACAATCAACACTTAATAAAATTAATGCAATTCGCTCAAGATTAGATGATCTTCCAGTAATGGTTGAGCTTGCTAATAATGAAAGTGATAAAGCTGCAGCATTTAAAGATATTGACAAAGAATTGGATGATCTAACGAAGGTTATTAATGATCTAGAGGTTCAAACACTCTTAAGTGGAGAGTATGACGAGCGCGATGCCTTGATCACAATTAGATCTGAGGCTGGTGGAGTTGAGGCTGCTGATTGGGCACAGATGCTGATGCGGATGTATTTAAGATTTTGTGAGCGCCATAATTATAAAGTTGAGGTGTTAGAGACTTCATATGCTGAAGAGGCTGGCATAAAATCTACAACCTTTAGAGTCAGTGCTGCATATGCATATGGCCGGCTTTCAGTTGAGCAAGGAACTCATCGCCTAGTGCGAATTTCACCCTTTGACTCGCAATCTCGCAGGCATACATCATTTGCCGGAGTTGAAGTTGTTCCAGTAGTTGAGCAAAGTGATCACATTGAAATTGAAGAAAAAGATTTAAGAGTTGATGTTTATCGATCATCTGGTCCTGGTGGTCAGGGAGTCAATACAACTGATTCTGCGGTAAGAATTACCCACACTCCTACTGGAATTGTTGTCTCCTGCCAAAATGAAAGATCGCAAATACAAAATAGAGCAACAGCAATGGCGGTACTGCAATCTAAGTTATTAGAACGTCGCAGATTAGAAGAGCGTGCAAAGATGGATGCACTCAAGGGTGATAACTCTGGATCGTGGGGAAATCAAATGAGATCTTATGTGCTTGCTCCGTATCAGATGGTTAAAGATTTAAGAACAGATTTTGAAGTAGGAAATCCATCTGCAGTACTTGATGGAGATTTAGATGGATTTATTGAAGCTGGAATTAAGTGGCGCAAAGGGCGCGAGTAATCTCACAATTACGCATAATTCTCAGCCTTTATTTTCGAAAATTAGCATCAAATAACCGAAGTTCTGTGATTATTTATCTAAACTAGCCTAAGTGCAGCAAAGGTTTAATAGAAGGGCAGTTAATTGATTAAGTTTGAGAATGTCACTAAGACCTATCCGCGTCAGGATAAGGCGGCTCTTGATGGTGTCAATTTAGATATTGCAAAGGGTGAATTTGTTTTCTTGGTGGGATTATCAGGCTCTGGAAAATCAACTTTTTTAAAATTAGTCTTAAGAGAAGAACGGCCAACCTCTGGTGTAATTCATGTAGTTGGTAAGGATTTAAATACTCTTGCAGCACATAAGGTGCCAGAGCTAAGAAGGCAGGTTGGAACAGTTTTCCAAGATTTTAGATTATTACCAAACAAAACTGTAACCGAAAATGTTGCCTTCACATTACATGTGCTTGGCTATTCAAATAAGCAGATAAGTCGAGAAGTTCCTGAAGTATTAGAGCTAGTTGGCTTAGAAGAAAAAGGAGATCGAAAGCCAAGTGAGCTATCAGGTGGCGAGCAA
>CAIUBS010000098.1 GCA_903897475.1 uncultured Actinomycetes bacterium
AATCGATGGAAAATTTTCCAATACATTTAATAAGACCGGTACCGACACGTTGTAAGGCAAATTTGCAACTAATACTGTTGGCTCAATTGGCAGTTTATCTACGCTCATAGCATCCTGATTTATGACAATTAAGTTATCCTTATCAAAACCACGATTACCTGCTGTTATCGGAAGTTGGGATGCCAGGCGATCATCAATTTCAACTGCTATTACCTGTTTGGCTTCATCCAAGAGTGCAAGTGTTAATGATCCTAAGCCTGGACCAATTTCAAGTGCAATATCAGAGGGACTAACTTCAGCTAACTTAACTATTTTTCTGCAGGTATTAGCATCCACTACAAAATTTTGCCCTAATTTCTTAGTTGGCTTTAAATTTAGTTCTTGGGCTAAGGCTCTAATCTCAACTGCACCTAACAGATCTGTCATTTAAAACTTTCCGAAAATCCGCTCAGAGTTTTCAGATATTGCAGCAGCTAAGTAGTCCGCCGATATACCCCTTACATCTGCAATAACTCTTAATGTATTTGGAATTTGTGCAGGAGTATTTAAAGCACCGCGATTTGGCATTGGGCAAAGAAATGGTGAATCAGTCTCAACTAGCATCAATTCGATTGGAACAAATTCTGCAGCCTGTCTTAATTCAGGTGCATTTTTAAATGTAACAGTTCCAGCAAAAGAGAGAAAATATCCTTTTGATACACACTCCTTAGCCATTTCAAGATCTCCAGAAAAACAGTGAAAGATAGTTTTTTCTGGCGCCCCTTCTTGCATTAGTAAATCAAGTACTGCTCTATGGGCATCTCGATCATGAATTACCAAAGCTTTATTATTTTCTTTAGCAATTGCAATATGACGGCGAAATGAGTACTTCTGTTTCTCTTGTAGCTCGGGGGGAGTTCTAAAAAAATCTAACCCGGTTTCACCAATTGCCCTTACTCTGGGATTTTTTGCTAATTCTTGGATTACCTGTAAATCTTTCTCTAAATCATCGACAACAGGTGCTTCATTTGGATGAAGTGCCACCGCAGCCAAAACTCTTCCAATAAAAGCTTCTGCACACTTCACCGACCAAATTGATTGCTCTGCTGAATAACCGACTTGAACAACTCGATCAATTCCAACGCTAGCAGCTTCATCTAAAATTTCTTTTAGAAGTGGTGAATCTGGCTCGCTATTATGAATTAACTCGAGGTGGGCATGTGAATCCACCGTTTTACTGTTAAGTGGAGTTGGAAGTGGGCCAGGCTTTCTATCTAGATCGCGATTATGACGATCTGCCATAAATTATTTTGCCTCTTCTAATCTTGGAAATAGCACCTCAGTTTTAGTGACAAAACTTCCCGCAGGAAGTTGTCCCCAATTTGCAACCTGAGAAATTTTTTGATCTTTAATATCACCAATCGATTTATCTGCACCAAGACTTTGCCATAGTTTTTCCGTTACCTCAGGCATCACTGGATGCAATAAAACAGCAAGTGCGCGAAGTGATTCAGCTGTGTTATATAAAATCTCTGATAGCTCCGAATTATTAGCTGAATCTTTTGCGACAACCCAAGGCTGCCTTTCGGTTACATAGCCATTTACTCGCTTACAAAAATCCATGATTGCATTAATTCCGCCTTGAAAATCAAGTGCACAGATCCTCTCATCTGCAATCTCAACTGCTTGAATTAGCATCTGAGATAAGCCATCATCTTTTGCCGGTGTTGGAATTTTGTTATCACAATACTTTTCAATCATGGCAATTAATCTAGAAGCTAAATTTCCAAAATCATTGGCTAATTCACTGGTATATCTTGCAGCCATGTCTTCCCAAGAAAATGACCCATCAGTTCCAAAAGGAATTGCTCTTAAAAAGTAATATCTAAATGCATCTACACCAAAATCTTTAGTGATATCACTCGGTGCTATACCGGTTAACTTACTCTTAGACATTTTCTCGCCACCAACAAGCAGCCAGCCGTGAGCAAAAACTTTTTTAGGAACTGGAACTTGCGCTGCCATTAACATTGCTGGCCAAATTACTGCATGGAAACGCAAAATGTCTTTTCCAACAAGGTGGACATCAGCTGGCCAAGTTTTATTGAATTTTTTCCCACCTTCAGATGAAGGGTCATCACCTAATCCAACTGCAGTTGCATAATTTAAGAGCGCATCAAACCAAACATAAATTACTTGTTTTAGATCCCAAGGAACTGGAATTCCCCAATCAAATGTAGATCTTGAAATGGAAAGGTCACGAACTTCACCTTCAAGGAATGAAATAACTTCATTTCTGGCACTTGCAGGTTCACAAGCACTTGGATTATTTTTGTAATGATCGAGCAGTGGTTTACGAAATGCTGAAAGCTTGAAAAACCAATTATCTTCACTAAGCATCTCAACTGGCTTTGAATGTATTTTGCATTTACCTTCTACTAAATCACCTGG
>CAIUBS010000099.1 GCA_903897475.1 uncultured Actinomycetes bacterium
ACCGGTGCAACTGGTCCTGCTGGTCCTAAAGGAGACACTGGAGCAACAGGACCTGCCGGGATAAAAGGTGACACGGGAGCAACAGGAGCAACAGGAGCAAAAGGAGATGCTGGAAGTGGTGGGGCAGTTCAATTTGTGACTATAAACCAATGGACAATGTCAACTGCAACTCCTGGTGGAGGTTCTGAATCAAGTATTTTTGCAACTCTATTAAGTGGCAAAAAATACACTTTTTCTATTATGGTAAGTGGAAAGCTACTTCCAAATGTAACTGCATTTAGAACCTTTCCTGTTTTGAAAATTACTGATAACTCGGCAGATTTGAATTATGAATTTGCGTATGGATTTGGACAATCATCTGATTTAACGACTGACTTTAATAGAATCTCTTTTACAATAGTTGGAACTGTATCGGTCAGTACGGATAGTAATTTTTCCGTTTTAGTACGAGATGTTGAAGGTTCAAATAAATCTGTAACCTTTAATGGGAAAGCAATTATTCAAGAGATTGGTTCTATCAATTAAAAATGGAGCGGGTGACCGGGATTGAACCGGCACAGCTAGCTTGGAAGGCTAGAACTCTACCATTGAGCTACACCCGCAAAATTGTTGCGTGATCTGCTACTACAGTTGCCAAGATTATCTTGAATTGCGGTAGCAGGTCATACCTTATTACTTTGGTTAGGAGAAGGGAAAATGACCCCTTAGACTTTCACCCTTCGGGGCGTAGCGTAGTGGCTAGCGCGCCTGCTTTGGGAGCAGGAGACCGTGGGTTCGAATCCCTCCGCCCCGACCAAAGTTAATTTAATTAAAAGGGGAAACTTAATTGAAAAGCACGGTTGAAAAACTTTCACCTACACGAGTAAAGCTTTCAGTTGATGTTGAATTCTCAGAATTAAAACCACATATTGATGGGGCGTATAAAACTTTAAGTGAAAAGATCAATATCCCTGGTTTTCGAAAAGGAAAAGTACCAGCTGCCATGATCGATCAACGAGTTGGTAGGGGTGCAGTACTAGATGAGGCAATCAATGCTGCCTTGCCTACTTTCTACTCGCAGGCAGCGAAAGAAAATGATGTTTTAGTTATTGGCCGACCAAATGTTGATATAACTGAGCTAAAAGATAATGAGAAGCTAAGTTTTACAGTAGAGGTAGATATTCGACCTGAGATTGCTCTGCCAAAGTTTTCTGAGATCAAAATTGAAGTAGATGATGTGGCTGTATCTGATAAAGATGTGGCAGATCAACTTGAGTCTTTAAGAATTAGATTTGGCACTCTAACTACAGTTGAAAAATCTGTGGCGAATGGTGATTTTGTCAGTATTGATCTAGTTGCAACTAAAGATGATAAAGAGATCGATGGCGGCAGCGCTAATGAGATCTCATATGAGGTTGGATCAGCCTCTATGATCGATGGATTAGATGAAGCTCTTTCTGGCCTTGAGGTGGGGCAAAGTAAAAGTTTTGATACAGCTTTAGTTGGTATGCCCGATGGTGAAAAAGCCACTGTGAAGGTTACAGTTAAAGCGGTAAAAAATCGTGAGCTTCCGCCATTAGATGATGCCTTTGCAAAGTTAGCATCTGAGTTTGAAACACTTGATGAATTAAAAGCAGATTTAACTACTCGAATAACCAAGGTAAAAGAGTTAGAACAAGG
>CAIUBS010000100.1 GCA_903897475.1 uncultured Actinomycetes bacterium
CCACTTTTTAATCAAATCTACAAAGAAATATCTAATGTAAAACCAGCAGAGATAATCTATAAATCATCTATTGATGGAATTTCACAGGATGATCAATTAAACAGCCAAAAAATTATGGAAAAATTAATTAATAATAGAGCATCTGAATTAGAGCGCGGTCTAACATTAACCGGCCCTCACCGAGATGACTTACTTTTAATGTTAGGTGATCATCAAGTTAAAGGTTATGCCAGCCACGGAGAATCTTGGTCAATTGCACTTTCCTTAAAACTTGCAACTTATAACCTATTAAAATCAGATGGCTTATCACCTATTTTGATATTAGATGATGTTTTTTCCGAGTTAGATGAGGATCGACGAGAAAAATTAGCTCAAATTGCAAAAAATGCTGAGCAAACAATTATTACAGTAGCAGTTGAATCTGATCTTCCAAATTCTCTTTCTGGTGATAGATATTTAGTTAAATCAGGATCGGTAAGTAAAATATGAAGAAAGATTTAGCAAAAGAGCTTTATAAATATTACCGATCAGGTTTTAGGAAACTAAAAAATAATGATCAAGGTGATGAGAGTAGGCAGAAAAATACCGACCCACAATCTCTACAGTCAGTTTTATCTGAAGTAATAGCCAATCGGAATTGGAGTAAAGGAGTTGCTGAAGGAAGTTTGTTTAGTGATTGGCAACAGATTGTAGGCAGTGAGATCGCATCCCACACCACACCAATTTCTTTAGTTGATGGCAAACTAACTATTCAAAGTTCATCATCTGCTTGGGCAACACAAATGAGATTGATGAAAGCTGATTTACTAAAAACTATTTCAACAACAGCACCAGGTGCTTTAGTTGAGGAGTTAATATTTATCGGCCCTAATGCACCAAGTTGGAAGCGAGGGCTTCGAAGCATAAGAGGTGCTAGAGGGCCAAGAGATACCTACGGCTAGTACTCACCCACAAAACATTGGTAAAACCCCCGCATTTACACCTTTAAATCCCATTTTCAGTAATACCAAGAGAAATAAACAGATAGGATTATGGGGTGAGCCGGTCAAAAAACGGCCAGAATCGTCTATAAGAGATCTTGGGGGTTATTGGTGCCGACGAAAAACAGCGCTACAACTGGATCTAAAAATGAGCATAAAGGTTATGACGCATCAAATATCACCGTCCTTGAAGGATTAGATGCAGTTCGCAAACGCCCCGGAATGTATATCGGATCAACTGGAGAGCGCGGATTACACCATTTAGTTTATGAAGTTGTAGATAACTCAGTTGATGAGGCGTTAGCTGGATATTGCACAGAGATAAATGTAATTTTACAAAAGGATGGTTCAGTAAAAGTAATTGATAACGGTAGAGGTATTCCAGTAGATATCCACCCAGTTGAAAAAAAACCCGCACTAGAGGTTGTTTTAACTGTTTTGCATGCAGGTGGAAAGTTTGGTGATGGTGGATATAGCGTATCTGGTGGCTTACACGGTGTGGGTATCTCGGTTGTAAATGCATTAAGTACTGATTTAACTGTTGAGGTAAAAAGAGATGGGTTTAATTGGAATCAAAGTTATAAATTAGGGGTGCCAACAGCTCCAGTTAAAAAAGGAAGTGCCACAGAGGATTCTGGTACTACAGTCACATTTTGGCCATCTAAAGAAATTTTTGAGACTACGGATTTTTCCTTTGAGACATTATCTACTCGCTTTAGAGAAATGGCATTTTTAAATAAAGGGTTGATTTTAACTTTAACCGATGAGCGATCAGGACATGTGGATGAAAAAGGAAATCCACTTTTTGTTAAGTATGAGTATGCAGGTGGCATTATTGATTTTGTAAAACACTTAAACCAAACTAAAGGTGAGACTCACAAATCCATAATCTCCTTTAATACCGATGACAATAAACACAAAATGAGTTTAGAAATTGCCATGCAGTGGAATACAGGATTTTCAGAGTCTGTCTATACATTCGCAAACACCATCAACACTCAAGAGGGTGGAACGCATGAAGAGGGATTTAGAACAGCTCTAACATCAATAGTAAATAAGTTTGGTGAAGAGTGGGGATTTATTCGCAAGAAAGAAGACCGTCTAACAGGTGATGATGTGCGGGAAGGTTTAACCGCAATTGTTTCAATAAAGATTGGCGAACCTCAGTTTGAAGGCCAAACTAAAACTAAATTAGGAAACACTGAGGCTAAATCTTTCACCCAAAAAGCGATGAATGATCATTTAACTTCATGGTTTGAAAAAAACCCAAGTGAAGGAAAAGATATTGTTAGAAAATCTATTGATGCTGCTGCAGCTCGAGTAGCTGCAAGAAAAGCCAGGGATTTATCACGTAATCGCAAGGGATTACTTGAAGGTCGAGGAATGCCAGGCAAATTAGCTGATTGCCAATGGACTGAGCCAGAAAAATGTGAACTATATATTGTCGAAGGTGACTCTGCTGGTGGCTCCACTAAAGGTGGTAGAGATTCTCGTTATCAAGCAGTACTTCCTATTAGAGGAAAGATTCTAAATGTTGAAAAAGCAAGAATTGATAGAGTCCTACAAAACAATGAAGTCCAAGCACTAATTACAGCCCTTGGAACTGGAATACATGATGATTTTGATTTAGCAAAACTTAGATACCACAAAATTATTTTAATGGCAGATGCTGATGTTGATGGCCAGCATATTAGAACTTTGTTACTAACTTTATTGTTTAGATTTATGAAACCATTAATTGAAAACGGATTTGTTTATTTGGCTCAACCGCCACTATATAAATTAAAATGGGGTGGAAAAGAGCCTGTCCAATACGCGTTTAGTGATAAAGAACGCGACGGATTTATTCAAATGGGATTAGATAACGGAAAAAGATTACCAAAAGAAGATGGTATTCAAAGATTTAAAGGTTTAGGTGAAATGCCGGCTAAAGAGTTATGGGATACCACAATGGATCCAGCAACTCGAGTTTTAATTAAAGTCACATTAGAAGATGCGGCAGCAGCCGATGATTTGTTTTCAGTTTTAATGGGTGAAGATGTTGAGCTTCGTAGATCTTTCATTCAACGCAATGCCAAAGATGTTAGATTTTTGGATATATAAGGAAAATTTACAATGGATAAAACTTTTACAGATAACCAGGGTGAGCATGGCCGTGATCGACAGGAGTCTGTTGATTTACAGGTAGAAATGGCTAGGTCTTACCTTGATTACGCAATGAGTGTAATTGTTGGCAGAGCACTCCCAGATATTAGAGATGGATTAAAACCAGTACATAGACGAGTTTTATACGCAATGTATGACGCTGGTTATCGACCAGACAAGGGCTATTACAAATCATCTCGAATTGTTGGAGATGTTATGGGTAATTATCATCCACATGGTGACACTGCAATTTATGACGCAGTAGTTCGCCTGGCTCAATTCTGGTCACTTCGCTATCCATTAATTGACGGTAATGGAAACTTTGGATCTCCTGGAAATGATCCAGCAGCAGCAATGCGTTATACCGAAGCTCGTCTTG
This sequence comes from uncultured Actinomycetes bacterium, assembly GCA_903897475.1. Lineage (GTDB taxonomy): Bacteria > Actinomycetota > Actinomycetes > Nanopelagicales > Nanopelagicaceae > Nanopelagicus. The sequence continues at coordinate 3,505 of CAIUBS010000100.1, forward strand.
CACCACTAGCCATGGAAATGATGCGAGATATTGATGAAGACACCGTTGATTTTATTGCAAATTATGATGGCAGATCTCAAGAACCAACAGTTCTACCAAGTAGATTTCCAAATTTATTAGTTAACGGTTCAGCCGGTATTGCAGTTGGTATGGCAACAAATATTCCACCACATAATTTAAATGAAGTAGTTGAAGCAACCTGTTTTGCACTTGAAAATCCTGAAATGCCATCAGAACAATTATTAGCAAAATTAATGACAATAGTTAAAGGGCCAGATTTTCCTACCAAAGCTCTTATTGTTGGTAGAAATGGAATTGAGGATGCTTATAAAACTGGCCGTGGCTCAATAATAATGCGGGCAGTAGTTGAGGTAGAAGAGATTAATAAACGAACATGTTTAGTGGTAACTGAACTTCCCTATCAAGTTAACCCAGATAACTTGGCTTTAAAAATAGCTGAACTTGTTAAAGATGGTCGCATCAAAGGAATTGCAGATGTTAGAGATGAAGGTAATGAACGCCTTGGTCAGCGATTAGTTATTGTCTTAAGAAACGATGCGGTAGCAAAAGTTGTTTTGAATAATCTTTATAAGCACACTCAATTGCAAGATTCATTTGGTGCAAATATGTTGGCGTTAGTAGATGGAGTACCAAGAACTCTTCGGTTAGATGAATTTATTCGTTATTACATTGATCATCAGATTGAAGTAGTTGTCAGACGAAGTAAGTACAGATTGGTAGAACGGGAAAAAAGAGCTCATATACTAAAAGGTTATTTAAAGGCACTAGATGCATTAGATGCAGTAATCGCATTAATTCGAGCAAGTAAAACTCCAGAGGAGGCTAGAACTGGATTAATGAAATTACTTGAGGTTGATGAGATTCAAGCCAATGCTATTTTAGATATGCAACTTCGAAGAATTGCTGCTCTTGAGCGACAAAAAATCACCGATGAGCATGCTGAATTAATGGCTGAGATCAAAGAATTAAATGTAATTTTGGCTAGCCCAGAAAAACAGCGAGTGATAATTAAAAATGAGTTGCAAGAGGTAGCAAGTAAGTATGGAAATGACAGACGAACTCAGATCATTGCTGGCGATACTGATTTATCAGTTGAGGATCTAATTCCTGATCAAGATGTTGTAGTAACAATTACTAAAGGCGGATACTCCAAGCGAACCAAGGCTGAGGCGTATCGGGCGCAAAAACGTGGTGGAAAAGGTGTTAAGGGTGCAGCATTAAAATCAGATGATGTTGTAGAACATTTCTTCACCGCCTCTACCCATAATTGGTTGTTATTTTTTACAAATAAGGGACGAGTTTATAGAGCAAAGGTTCATGAGCTACCCGATGCCGGCCGAGATGCCAGAGGTCAACATGTTGCAAATCTTTTAGCATTTAAACCAGATGAGGCAATTGCATCAGTTATTGCAATCACCGATTACAAAACACAACCATATTTAGTAATTGCAACTAAAGGTGGCATAGTTAAAAAGACTAAGCTTTCCGAGTATGACTCAACTAGAACTGGTGGCTTAATTGCAATTTCATTAAAAGAAAATGATGAGGTGGTCTCTGCAACATTGGTAAGTGATAAAGAGGAGTTGTTGTTAGTTTCAAAGATGGGAATGTCACTTAGATTTAGTGCCAATAATGATTCCTTGCGTTCCATGGGAAGAGGAGCAACTGGAGTAATTGGAATGAAATTTAGAAAGGGCGATAATCTTTTAGCAATGGCAGCGATTAGCAGTAATAATAAAAACTACGTATTTACTGCAACTGATGGCGGCTTTGCTAAACGAACTAAACTTGATGAGTATCGAACACAAGGTCGTGGTGGAATTGGTGTTAAGGCTGCAAAAATTGATGAGGATTCAAGAGGTGTGTTAGTTGGTGCAATGATTGTTCAAGAAAGTGATGAAATCTTGGCAATTTCATCTGCTGGCACAGTTATGCGCACCCGGCTTACACAAATTAGAGAGACAGGTCGAGTCACCTTAGGTGTCAGGCTTGTTAACCTAGATCCTGGAATCTCTGTAGTATCTGTTACTCGCTTAGTCGAAGTTCTTGACTAGGCGCTCAAACCAAGAAGAATGCAGAGGTATTGATTCAGCACTTTTGGTTATGAAGTACTTCCTCAGGTAGCCTTCACCAGCAATATGGGCCTATAGCTCAGCCTGGTTAGAGCGCTTCCCTGATAAGGAAGAGGTCTGTGGTTCAAGTCCACATAGGCCCACCCTGCAACTAACGCGGGGACCTAGCTCAATTGGTAGAGCACCGCCTTTGCAAGGCGGGGGTTAGGGGTTCGATTCCCCTGGTCTCCAC
>CAIUBS010000101.1 GCA_903897475.1 uncultured Actinomycetes bacterium
TAAAAAAGTACTCCTTGGTACTTTAAGAACAACTTATGGATCACTAAGTCCAAATACTTATGCAAACATTCTTCTGATTAGTGAAGAGCCATTATTTTTACCTCAAACAGTAGATCCGGTTACCCAGCTGCCATCTCCAGCAACACCAAGAGCTGGCATAGTAGTAGGTAACATCTCAGCTACTTGCCATAAATCAGCAACAGATGAGAAGGTTCCAACAAATATTTATACCCCAGTAAAGAGGTAGTCTAAGAAAACGATGTTAGGTGGCATTAATAACCAATTATTTTTTAAATCTCTTTCTGGATTTTTAGTGGTTGCAGTTTTGGCCTTGATTTTAAGGTGGGCTTTTTCGGGCAATAAGTCACTAATAGAAAAAAATAAAAAAATTGGATTTGAGGAAGATTACGGTTTGCTAAAGGTTGCAAGTTCACCGAAAAATCATATTGAAGGTGAAATTATGCGACAAAAACTTCTCGCAGTAGGAATAAAAGCTACTTTGTCTCAAACTAGAACTGGTCCAAAAATATTAGTTTTTGAGGAGGACTTAAAAATTGCCAAAGCAACTTTAAGTAGTAACAACTAAACAAGGTTTTCAACTCACCTTAGGGTGATCGGTAATCTATTATGGTCTTTTAATCGATTTTTTTTCATTTGGCGTTAACTTATCTGGCGCCAAGCAATTACAATAGGTGATTATGGATAGATTCAGAGTAGTTGGTGGCGCCAGATTAGTGGGCACAGTAAAAGTTTCAGGAGCGAAAAACTCAGCTCTAAAATTGATGGCTGCTTCCTTACTTGCTGTTGGTAAATCAAAAATTACTAATCTTCCAGCTATAGCTGATGTTGAGTACATGGCAGAACTTCTAACCAGATTAGGTTGTAAGGTTGAAATAGATAACATTGCTGGAGAAGTAACAATTGATGTTCCAAAAGAGCTTGGTCATCGCGCTGATTATGATTTAGTTAGAAAGCTAAGAGCCTCGATTAATGTTCTAGGTCCGCTTATTACAAGGACTGGTCGAGCTGAAGTTGCCTTGCCTGGCGGTGATGCAATTGGTTCACGCGGTCTAGATTTTCATATTAATGGATTAGCTGAGATGGGCGCAGAAATAAAGTTGGAGCATGGATTTATTATTGCAAGTGCTAAGCAGGCATTAAGGGGAGCCTTAGTAATCTTGGAGTTTCCAAGTGTTGGAGCAACTGAAAACATAATGACAGCAGCAACACTTGCACAAGGCGTTACAACTATTGAAAATGCGGCAAGAGAACCAGATGTTGTAGATCTTGGTGAATTTTTAATTGCTATGGGAGCAAAGATTTCTGGCCTCGGTTCACACACGATAAAAATAGAAGGTGTATCAAATTTGAATCCAGCAACCCATGCCACTCTTCCTGATCGAATAGTCACAGGTACTTGGGCTTTTGCTGCCGCTATGACAAAAGGTGACATTACAATCGAAAATGGAAGAGCTGATCATTTGGAAATGCCGCTTGATAAATTAGTTGAAGCTGGTGCGGTAGTAACAACCACAGAAAATGGATTCAGAGTAAAGATGGATAAAAGACCTGTGGCAGTTGATGTTGCGACTTTGCCATATCCAGGGTTTCCAACAGATCTTCAGCCTATGGTAATTACTTTAAATTCAATTGCAGATGGAACATCAATTGTTACCGAGAATGTTTTTGAAGGCAGATTTATGTTTGTTAATGAATTAATAAGATTAGGAGCAAAAATTCAAGTCGATGGTCATCATGCTGCAATTACCGGAATAAATCAGTTATCTGCAGCTCCAGTTGTTGCAACAGATATTAGGGCTGGTGCAGGTTTGGTATTAGCTGCCTTAGTAAGTGACGGTATTACTATTATTGAGGATTCCTTTCATATCGACCGTGGTTACCCGGATTTTCCCAAACAACTACAATCTCTTGGGGCAGATGTAACTAGAGTTTAGTTTGCAGCGCTTTCACCAAGAATTGAGACTCTATTTTTAGAGACTGAAATAAATCCACCATTAATAACAAAATCATTTACCGAACCATCTGTAGATTTAATTGAAACAGTGCCATCAGCTAATACGCCAAGTAGTGGGGCGTGATCTGGTAGCACACCTAGATCTCCCTCGAGTGTGCGAGCAGTAACCATCTTTGCTTCACCACTCCAAACCCGTTTTTCGGGTGTGACTACCTCAACCTTTAGCACTGTTTGCGACATTTGTTATGACTTCGCTAACTCTGCTGCTTTACGTTCGACATCTTCTAAGCCACCACACATAAAGAATGCCTGTTCAGGAACATGGTCATACTTACCATCTGCGAGCGCTTCAAATGCAGCAATAGTTTCTGTTAACGGTACAAACGAACCATCTAGACCAGTAAAGACCTTGGCTACGAAAGTATTTTGTGACAAGAAGCGTTGGATACGACGAGCTCTTCCTACCAGGATTCGATCCTCTTCAGATAACTCATCAATACCAAGAATTGCAATAATGTCTTGCAAATCTTTATAACGCTGCAAGATTTGCTTGATTCGGTTTGCGACCTTGAAGTGGTGCTCTCCAATATATCTAGGATCCAAAATACGAGAGGTTGAATCAAGTGGGTCTACCGCTGGATAAATACCAAGCTCAGAGATTGGACGAGATAACACAGTTGTCGCATCTAAGTGAGCAAAGGTTGTATGTGGTGCTGGGTCGGTAATGTCATCTGCAGGAACATAAATTGCCTGCATCGATGTAATTGAGTGACCGCGAGTTGAGGTAATTCGCTCTTGCAGCTGACCCATCTCATCAGCAAGTGTTGGTTGGTAACCCACAGCCGATGGCATACGTCCAAGTAAGGTGGAAACTTCAGAGCCTGCTTGTGTAAAGCGGAAGATGTTATCGATGAACAACAACACATCCTGCTTTTGCACATCTCGGAAGTACTCAGCCATTGTTAGGGCAGAAAGTGCAACCCGTAGACGAGTTCCAGGTGGCTCATCCATCTGACCAAAGACCAATGCTGTTTTATTGATAACCCCTGTTTCAGTCATTTCTAGAAACAAGTCATTACCTTCACGAGTACGCTCACCAACACCGGCGAATACTGAAACTCCGCCAAAGTTTTCAGCTACTCGATAAATCATCTCTTGAATAAGCACAGTCTTACCAACACCTGCACCACCAAATAATCCAATCTTTCCACCCTTTACATAAGGTGTAAGCAGATCAATAACTTTAATTCCAGTTTCAAACATCTCCGTCTTAGACTCAAGTTGATCAAAAGCTGGAGCGGTTCTATGAATTGGCCAACGCTCTTTAATATCTAATGAAGCAGTTGGCACATCTAATGATTCACCCAAGGTATTAAATACATGTCCTTTAGTTACATCGCCTACTGGAACTGAGATCGCACTTCCAGTATCGGTAACAGTTGCACCACGAACCATGCCGTCAGTTGGTTGCATTGAAATGGCGCGGACTAAGTTATCGCCTATATGTTGGGCAACTTCAAGGGTTAATTTCTTGGTCTCACCTGCCAAGGTGACATCAATATTTAACGCGTTAAAGATTGCCGGCATCGCATCGGCTGGAAATTCAATATCCACTACCGGTCCAATTACACGGGCAACACGTCCGGTTGCTGTTTTGACTGACATTATTCGCTCCCTGCGCTAGCTGAGGCGAGCGCATCTGCGCCGCCTACGATTTCACTGATCTCTTGGGTAATTTCGGCTTGACGAGCCGCATTTGCAAGTCGAGTTAACGACTTAATTAATTCATCAGCATTGTCAGTTGCTGATTTCATAGCGCGACGTCGTGCTGCATGCTCACTTGCTGCAGATTGCAACATCGCATTAAACACTCGAGCCTGAATGTAGCGAGGTAGTAGTGCATTTAGTACCTCACCAGCATTAGGTTCGAATTCATACATCGGCAAAATTACTGCCGGTCCTGTTGATTCCACAACCTCTAGCGGCAACATTCGTTTTGCATCTGGAGTTTGAGTAATCATTGATTTAAACTCTGTGTAAATAATATGCAATTCATCCACACCATTTGGATCAATTTGAGCATCGGCAATAAATGCATTAATTAATGCATCAGATACCTCTTTGGCATGGGCATATGTTGGGTTATCTGAAAATCCACTCCAAGATGCAGTTATCTTTCTATTTCTAAACTTATAGAAGTTAATCCCTTTTCTACCTACTAGATAAGGATTTACCTCTAAACCTCTAGATTGCAGTAGCGCAATTAATTGATCACCCTCTTTAATCGCCGCATTTGAATACGCACCTGCCATGCCTCGATCTGCTGTGATAATTAATACCGCAGCACGCTTTGGATTGGCAGAGGCAGTAGTTAATGGATGATTTGCACTAGATAAAGATGCAACTGCAGAAACTGCACGGGTCAACTCGTTGGCATAAGGAGATGAGGCAGCAACTTTTTGTTGCGCCTTAACAATGCGAGAGGCTGAGATTAGCTCCATCGCTTTGGTTATCTTCTTAGTCGCCTTTACCGACCGCATACGGCGGCGATAAATTCGAAGTTGGGCACCCATTTACTTTTTTCTCTTTTCTTATCTCTTAATTGCCGGTACTTGTCTAGTAATTTGCTCATTATCAACATCATCTAATGCTTCTGCCTTTTTCTCATTGACAGCTGGTGCAACTGATGATTTGAATTGAGTTTTAAAGGTGGTAATTGCCTCTTCAAGTGAGGCCACTGTGTCATCAGTTAGCTCCCGAGTTGTTGAGATAACATCAAAGATTTGCTTGCGCTCACGAGCAATAAAATCTAAGAACTCACTTTCAAAGCGACGAATATCAACAACTGGAATTGAATCCATCTTGCCGGTAGTTCCAGCCCAAATAGAGGCTACTTGGCGCTCTACTGAAAATGGTGAGTACTGACCTTGCTTTAGCAACTCAACCATTCTTGCACCCCGCTCTAGCTGTGCTTTAGATGCAGCATCAAGATCAGAACCAAATGCTGCGAAAGCTTCCAACTCACGGTACTGAGCAAGATCTAGACGAAGGCGACCGGCAATCTTTTTAATCGCCTTAGTTTGTGCAGATCCACCTACACGGGATACTGAGATACCAACGTTAATCGCTGGTCGCACGCCTGCGTTAAACAAATCAGTCTCCAAAAAGCATTGACCATCAGTAATTGAAATTACGTTTGTTGGAATAAATGCAGAAACGTCATTACCTTTTGTTTCAATAATTGGCAGACCAGTCATAGATCCACCGCCTAAGTCATCAGATAACTTGGCACACCTCTCAAGTAGACGTGAGTGTAAGTAGAAGACATCTCCTGGATAAGCCTCACGACCTGGTGGACGACGAAGTAGTAGCGATACTGAGCGATAGGCCTCAGCTTGTTTTGAAAGATCATCAAAAATAATCAATACATGTTGTCCCTTATACATCCAGTGCTGTCCAATAGATGAACCGGTGTAAGGGGCTAAGTATTTAAAGCCGGCTGGATCTGAAGCTGGCGCTGCCACAATAGTTGTGTACTCCATAGCACCAGCTGCTTCAAGTGCGCCTTTAACAGATGCAATAGTTGAACCTTTTTGGCCAATTGCAACATAAATACATTTAACCTGTTTTTTAGGATCACCACTCTTCCAGTTTTCCAACTGGTTTATGATTGTGTCTACTGCAATTGCTGTTTTTCCAGTTTGGCGATCACCAATAATTAATTGACGCTGACCGCGGCCGATTGCAGTCATTGCATCAATAGCTTTAATTCCAGTTTGAAGTGGTTCCTTAACTGGTTGGCGTTGCACTACAGATGGAGCTTGAATTTCAAGAGCTCTAGTAGTTTCAGCTTTAATTTCACCTTTACCATCAATTGGTCGACCGAGAGCGTCAACTACTCGACCTAGGAATCCATCGCCGACTGGGACAGAGAGAATTTCTCCAGTGCGACGAACAGATGTTCCTTCCTCAATTCCGGTGAACTCACCCAAAATAACCACACCGATTTCGCGAACATCTAAGTTCAGCGCAAGTCCCAGTGTGCCATTTTCAAACTTTAA
>CAIUBS010000102.1 GCA_903897475.1 uncultured Actinomycetes bacterium
CGGGCGCTAGCAAAAAGTAGGGTACCAAAGGCAGTTTTTGATTATGTTGATGGTGGTGCAAATGATGAAATTGCTTACGCTAGAAGTCAAGAAATTTACTCTCGAATTGAGTTTAAGGCGAAAGTTCTTAGAGATGTTTCTAAAATAGATTTATCTGCAGAGATTTTAGGCAAAACTTCTGCACTTCCAATAATTTTTGCGCCAACTGGCTACACAAGAATGATGCATTACAAAGGTGAAGTTATGGTAGCCAAAATCTGCCAGGAAAATAATTTAATTTATAACTTATCAACTATGGGCACTACATCCTCTAAAGAGATTGGGGCGCAAGTGCCTGATGTACGTAGGTGGTTTCAACTCTATTTATGGCGCGATCGGGAGCAGAGTCTTAAATTTATTGAGGAAGCAAAATTGTCAGGCTTTGAAGGTTTGATGCTTACTGTCGATACCGCAGTTGGCGGCATAAAGTGGCGAGATATGCGAAATGGCTTAACAGTTCCACCGAAAATTGGATTTAAAACTTTTTTCGATATGACTCTAAAACCTAGATGGTGGTTTAACCTTCTTACAACTGCGCCACTTGAATTTGCAACCTTTAGAAACTTTAACAAACCTCTTTCTGAAATAGCTGCCAAGGTTTTTGATCCAGCAGTTACTTTTGAGGATGTTAAATGGTTAAGATCAGTTTGGCAGGGAAGATTAATTATCAAAGGAATTCAAACTGTCGCAGATGCCTCTGAGTTAGCCAAGATTGGCGTAGATGCAATCGTTCTTTCAAATCACGGTGGTCGGCAACTAGATCGCTCTGTTGTTCCCCTAGAGCTTTTACCTTCAGTAAGAGCTGCAATCGGTGTTAAAGGTAGTGGTCCACAGATTTATATAGATGGAGCCATTATGAGTGGGGCTGATGTATTAGCGGCGATTGCATTAGGGGCAGATGCAGTCCTAATTGGTCGAGCATATCTTTATGGCGCTATGGCAGCGGGCGAATCCGGAGTTAGAAAAGTTGTAGAGCTATTTAGATTTGAAATGGAAACTGCGATGAAACTTATGGGAGTAAAAAACTTATCTGAATTAAACTCAGATTTCATAAATATTAGATCTTAAGCGTATCTAGCGTGGAGAGCTCCATCAACCATCAAATCCGCACCAGTGATAAAAGATGCATCTTTTGAAAGCGCAAATAAGATTACATTCGCAATTTCCTCCGGAGAACCAAATCTGGAATTCGGAGCTACTGCAAGTGCGTGAGCTTTTTCATCGGGAAATTTTTCCATATAGCTCTTTAGTAGTGGAGTCGCTGTTGTTCCAGGCGAGACAGAATTAACCCTAATTCCATACTTTCCCTCATCTAAGGCCAAATTTCTTGATAAGCCAATGATTCCAGCCTTTGCTGCTGAATATGGAAAGAAGTTAGGTCTAGACATTCGACCATGGATTGAAGAAATATTTACAATTGATCCATATTTAGCCTTACGCATCTCAGGAAGACATAACTTTGCTAGATACCAACTAGATTTTAGATCCAGGGCAAAAAAATCATTCCACTCTTGCTCGGCATACTCCACTGCATCAGCGTATGAGTTTCTGCCGGCATTGGATACTGCAACTGTTACCGGCCCATAATTTTCAACTAATTTGTCATAACCGGATTTAAATGTTTCAAATTTAGATACATCGGCATTTGCATATTGAACTTTATGTCCTTCTTTAGTTAATTTATCTACTAATGCATTTGCTTTCGTATCATCAATATCAACAAAGGAAACCTTAGCTCCCTCTCTTACACCACCTAAAACTATTGCTTCGCCAATTCCTGCTGCTCCACCAGTTACAAATAGGTGCTCACCTTTTAATATCATGCAGATCTTGCTCCTAATCCGCCATCTACTGCCCAATCTGAACCACTTACATAGGTAGATTTATCCGATAATAAAAAGGTAACTACCTTAGCCACCTCATGTGGTTCACCCATTCGACCAAGGGGTTGAATTGAGTTCGCTCGTTCTAATCTTCCAATTTCACCACTCAACCAAGTTTTAGTTAAATCAGTAAGAATATATCCAGGAGATACAGCATTAACTCTGA
>CAIUBS010000103.1 GCA_903897475.1 uncultured Actinomycetes bacterium
AATTAATTTTCTTACAGCTTCTGGACCTTCAGAGACTAAAACATCAACAGCTTTAGAATCACATAAGCCTGCTCCTGCAATTAAAGTATCTTTCTTATGTTGGTCAGGGGTATCACCGGGGCCAAGTGCAGCAGCTATTCCACCTTGTGCCCATTTAGTTGAGCCTTCATCAATTCTTGCCTTTGTAACGAGTAAAACAGATAAACCATGTGATCTTAGATTTAATGCTGTAGTAAGACCTGCAACTCCAGAACCAATTACTACAACATCTGCAGAAGTACTCCAACCAGGTTTACCGGTTAATAGCCTCATGATTTTGCACTCACTGTCATATTATCAATTAATCTGACCTGGTTAATCCAGCCCGCGATTATTGCCCGCTTGTTTAGAGTGCTTTTATCCGCTGGATGAAATGTATTCTCATCTATAACTTCAAGATAATCCAACCTAAAATTAGGCTCACTTAAAATTTCTTGATTCATATCTTCAATACTTGATTTCTGTAATGCTCTAAAAATAACTTGTGCATACTTTTTTTGATTTTGATCTAAAAAAATATTTCTAGAAGATAAGGCTAGACCATTCTCATCACGAATTGTTGGAGCTGAAATAACATCAACAGGAAGGCTTAATTCTTTTACCATTTGTTTTATTAAGAACAACTGTTGGAAATCTTTTTCGCCAAAGATTGCCATCTTTGGAGTAGTTAACTCAAACAATCTTTTCACAACAGTTAAAACACCATTAAAGTGTTTTGGTCGTGATTTTCCTTCATACAACTCTCCTACTTTTCCAGCAGAAACTTCCGTAACTATGCCAGGATAAATAACTTCCGTAGTGGGGATAAAAACAGCATCAGCGCCTGCTTTTTCGGCAAGCCTTAAGTCACTATCTAATGATTTGGGATAATTTGCTAAATCCTGCTTATCTTCAAATTGCAAAGGATTAATGAAAATACTTACTAGAACTTTTTTTCCTTTTTGCCTTGCTATTTTTATCAATGACGCATGTCCTGCGTGCAGTGCGCCCATGGTTGGGACTAATACATCAATTTCTTGGCGCGCCAAATCCTCAGATGATTTATATATTTCAATCATGGCTCCAGTCCTTTCCGGGTACCGGGCTAGAAGTAAAGTTTAACTCTTTCTACTTAAAGAAGCCAAAAATTTTATTTTACCCAGTCCAGGAATAACTCCATCAGGATCAATTGAGAGCCAAGGTGTGAGTACAAAATCTCTCGAGCTTGCTAATGGATGAGGGAGTTTTAAATTTTGAGTGTCAATTACATGATCTCCAAAAACTATCAAATCTAAGTCAATAATTCTTGGTCCCCATTTAACCTCTCTGACTCTCCCCATTTCATCCTCAATAGCTAGTAATCTATTTAATAAATCTTCAGGTTCTAACTCTGATTCACCTATTGCAACAGAATTTAGAAAATCTGGTTGAACAGGGCCACCAACTGCTTTAGTTTCAATGTACTTTGAAACAATTAAATTTCTCAAAACTTCTTCAAGTTTTGTAACAGCGATATCTAAATTTAGCTTTCTATTCTCAAGATTTGAGCCTAATGCAATTACAGCTTTCATTTTTTGATTTCAATTTGAACTATTACATCTTTAAAACTAAAGGAAATTGGAGCTTTTGGCTTATGCACTCTTACCAAAATAGTTGAAACTCTCTTAAATTTTTTTAGAATATCTTTACCAATGTTCTCTGCTAACGTCTCAATCAATAGAACAGGTTTACCAGTTATATGCATGTTAATTAACTTAACTACATCAGCATAGTTGACAGTCTTATTTAGCTTATCACTCAAATTCTTTAAGTTTAGAGTGAGTTCGACATCAACAATAAATTTTTGACCTTTTTGTTTTTCACTTTCTAGTACACCATGAAAACCTTTAGCGGATACACCAGAGATTATTATCTTGTCACTCATTTTCGTAACCTCTCAATAACGGCAATAGCATCTTTATGGGCTTTTACCGTATGAGTTCTAACTCCCCAGACTTTTTGCCTAGCTAGATCGGTGGTTATCGCAATTGTTGCAAACTCTCGATCACTGGGATCTTGGCTATTAATTAATTCGCCCAAAAACCTCTTCCTGGAAACACCAACTAATAATGGATAGCCAAGCATCTGCAATCTTTCAATACTTTGAAGTAGTTTCCAGTTGTGACCACTATCTTTCGCAAAACCTATTCCTGGATCTAAAATAATTTGGTCAGCACCTACACCTTTATTTATTAAATCTAAAACTCTGTTATCTAATTCGTCTTTTACCTCTTTAACAACATCTTCATACACTGCATTTTTTTGCATCTGTTTAGAGTGTCCACGCCAATGCATAACTACGTATTGAATATTTGGATTAGCCGCAATAACTGAAGCCATGTTTTCATCTGCTAAGCCCCCACTAACATCATTTATATATTTAGCACCAGCAGCTATCGCTTCTTTTGCAACATGGGAGCGCATTGTGTCGACACTAATAACAGCACCATCTTTTACTAATTCAACTACGACTGGAATAACTCTATTAATCTCTTCATCTTCGCTTACTCGTTCAGCTCCAGGCCTAGTTGACTCACCACCAACATCAATAATGTCAGCGCCTTCGGCAAACAACCGTCGTCCATGATTAATAGCATCTAGTTTTGAGAAGTACTTCCCACCATCAGCAAAAGAATCCGGAGTAACATTTAGAATTCCCATGACTAACGTTTGATTCATGACTACCTAGTTTGATTAATTAAGGAAATTGCTTCAGCCCTAGTTGTTGGATTTAATAGTTGGCCACGAACTGCGCTAGTTGTAGTTCTTGCTTGTGATTTCTTTACACCCCTCATTGACATGCATAAGTGCTCGCAATCAATAATTACAATAACTCCACCGGGCTGCAATATTTCAACTAGTGCATCTGCAATTTGCGATGTAAGCCTTTCCTGTACTTGAGGACGACGTGCATATAGATCAACTAAGCGAGCAAGTTTTGAAATTCCAGTTATCCGACCACTCTCTCCAGGGATATATCCAATATGAGCAACGCCATGAAAAGGGGTGAGATGGTGTTCGCAGTGAGAAAAAACTTCTATCTCTCGAACAATTACTAATTCTTTATGACCAATATCAAAAGTAGTAGTTAAAACATCTTCGGGTTTCTGCCATAGACCTGCAAAATTTTCAGCTAATGCTTTAGCAAATCTTTTAGGAGTATCCTTTAATCCATCTCTGTTTGGATCTTCACCTATTGCAATCAATAATTCAGTTACTGCTTTTTCTGCACGCTTTTGGTCAAACTCGCCCTTGGCACCACCATCATTTGGCCCCATTGAAACAGAGTTAACCTCACTCATTTACATCCTTTTCATTCTTCTTTGAAGCAGCTTTCTTAATTGGCTTTTCTTCTGCAACAGCTTTGACTTTTGCTGGCCTTAACGCAACTGGAGGTTGATTAGAAGGAACTCTTCTTTGTGAACCTGTCCAGGCGGCTCTAGGTTTTACCTTCCTAACTTTCTTAAAGATAACTTCGATTTCTTCTTTGTTTAAAGTTTCCTTTTCTAAAAGCTCTTCAACTAATAAATCCAAGATATCCCTATTAGAAACTAAAATATCAAATGCTTCTTGGTGGGCATTCTCAATCATTTCTCTTATTTCACTATCGACAATTGCCGCAACGTTTTCAGAATAATCTCTTTGATGCCCGTAATCTCTACCTAGGAAAGGTTGAGAATCTGAAATCCCTAATTTAATTGCACCAAGTTTTTGGGTCATTCCATACTGAGTTACCATCGCGCGCGCTAAGTTGGTAGCTTTTTCAATATCATTGGAAGCGCCTGTGGTTGGGTCATGGAAAATTAATTCTTCAGCAGCGCGTCCACCCATTGTGTATGCGAGCTGATCTAACATTTGATTTCGCGTAACAGCGTATCTATCTTCATCCGGCAATACCATCGTATAACCAAGCGCTCTTCCTCTAGGCATAATTGTTACCTTATGTACTGGATCAGTATGTGGAAGTGCGTGCGCAACTAATGCATGCCCACCTTCATGATATGCAGTAATTCTGCGTTCTTCCTCGGTCATTAATCTAGAAACTTTTTGAGGTCCAGCCATAACTCGATCAATAGCTTCGTCAATATCAGAATTTTTTATTGTTTTGCGATCTTCGCGTGCAGCAAGTAATGCCGCCTCATTTAATACATTTGCTAAGTCTGCGCCAGTAAATCCTGGTGTTCGCTTTGCATAATTGTTTAAATCAACATCCTTGGTAACCATTTTTCCTTTTGCATGTACAGCAAGAATTGCAGCTCTTCCCTTTAAATCAGGTCGATCAACAGTTATTTGACGATCAAATCTGCCGGGCCTTAAAAGTGCTGGATCCAATACATCTGGTCGATTTGTCGCAGCGATCAAAATAACTTGGCCATTTGCATCAAAGCCATCCATTTCAACTAAAAGTTGGTTGAGAGTCTGCTCGCGCTCATCATTACCACCACCAAGACCTGCACCTCGCTGACGACCTACTGCATCTATTTCATCAATGAAAACAATTGCAGGTGAATTTTGTTTTGCTTGTGCAAACAGATCACGCACCCTAGATGCACCAACTCCAACAAACATCTCAACAAATTCAGATCCAGAAATTGAATAAAAAGGTATCTTGGCCTCACCTGCTACAGCTCTAGCTAATAAAGTTTTTCCTGTTCCTGGGGGGCCATAGAGTAAAACGCCTTTAGGAATTTTGGCACCGATGGCTTTGTACTTATCAGGACTAGCAAGAAAGTCTTTAATCTCTCGTAACTCTGCAACTGCCTCATCTGCTCCAGCGACATCAGCAAATGTGTTTGTTGGGATTTCTTTATTGTGCAGCTTTGCACGTGACTTACCAAATGAGAATACTCGGCTGCCTTGACCGCCACCCATAAATAAAAGTAACAAAAATATTATTAACAAGATTGGCAATATGCTGAGAATTAATGAGACAAAAAATGATTGCTTTGGAACTTCTACATCCCAATTTGTAGTTGGTGGATTGCTGGTCAATAACTCAACAATTAATGATTCCTGACCAACTACATAAGAAGCTTCCAGGTTTGATGCACCATTTACAAACTCGCCATCTTTCAAAATAATTCTAACTTTTTGATCTCGATCTATAACAGTTGCAGATTTAACATTATTTTGAGATATCTGATTAAGAATTACTGAAGTTTCAACCTTTGTAAATTCTTTTCCGGTGGTTGAAATTTGACCAAAAATACTTACCGCAATTAGTGCAGCTATTATCCAAAATAGTGGGCCGCGAAATATTCGCCTAGCCATTTGCGGTGATGGCTTTACTGATTTTCTGCCAGGCTTGAATCCCTTAAAGCCAGAGGGTTTGAACTTCTTTTTTTGCGCCACCGATTACATCACTTTCTTGCTGCTGCTATAGGGGCTTAAGAATAAAGGTGTTTTGCAAGAACGCCAATAAATGGCAAATTTCGATACTTCTGATTGAAATCCAGGCCATAACCTACGACGAACTCACTTGGTATATCAAAGCCAACATACTTTGCCTCTACTTTTACCTTAGCTGCATCCGGCTTTCTTAATACTGTAAGTATTGAAACTGATTTAGCTCCTCGAGATAACAAGTTTTCAGTTAACCATGAAAGTGTTAAACCTGTATCTAAAATATCTTCAATGATTAAAACTTCTCTTCCTAAAATATCCCCATCTAAATCCTTTAATATTTTTACAACACCACTTGATTTAGTTCCTGCACCGTATGATGAGACTGCCATCCAATCCATATCAACATGTCGTTGTAAATAGCGAGAAAAATCTGCCATAGCCATAACGGCACCCTTTAAAACTCCAACCAAAACTAGATCTCTTCCTTCGTAATCTTTTTTTACCTGGTCAGCCATTTCTTTTAAGCGATTCTGAATTTGTTCCTCACTTGCAACTACTCTTTCAATATCGTTGCCAAGAGCTGATAGATCCACGATTCTCCTTTATTGGTTTGAGAGGATAATTCTGCCTGAATTTCTAAAAACCTTCACATTTCCAGGTAACGCTACCTCTTTTTGACCGTGCCACTCAGAGATTAGGCTTTCAACACCAC
>CAIUBS010000104.1 GCA_903897475.1 uncultured Actinomycetes bacterium
TAAATATGGGGCCGCAACATCCCTCAACTCATGGCGTACTTAGATTAATTCTGGAATTAGAGGGTGAAACAATTACTGAGACAAGGTGTGGAATTGGTTATTTACATACAGGAATTGAAAAAAATACCGAGTATAGAAATTGGACCCAGGGCGTAACTTTTGTAACCAGAATGGATTACTTATCGCCAATATTTAATGAAACTGCATATTGTCTTGGTGTTGAAAAATTATTAGGAATTACTAACGATATTACTGAGCGAGCAACTGTTCTAAGGGTAATGATGATGGAGTTCAATCGAATCTCATCCCACATGGTGGCACTTGGCACTGGAGCACTAGAACTAGGAGCTCTTTCACCAATGATTTTTGCTTTTAGAGAGCGTGAGAAAGTATTAGACATTTTCGAGCTAGCTTCAGGATTAAGAATGAATATGGCTTATGTCAGGCCTGGTGGAGTTGCACAGGATTTACCACAAGGTGCTTTATCTAAAATTAAGCAAACAGTTAAGGATTTGCGCCATAACTTTAAAGATAATGAGAAACTTTTAGTTGGTAATTCAATTTGGATTAAAAGAACTCAAGGTGTTGGTTACTTAGATTTAGCTGGCTGCACAACACTTGGAGTCACTGGTCCAGTACTTAGGTCCACTGGCTTAGCATGGGATTTAAGAAAGGCTCAGCCATATTGCGGCTATGAAGATTATCAATTTGATATTCCAACTACAGATACCTGTGATGTGTATGGACGCTTCTTAATTAGAATGCAGGAGTTAGAGCAATCCTTAAGAATTATTGAACAGTGTGTAGCAAAGTTAGAAAAATTAGAAGGTCAACCCGTAATGGTTGCAGATAAGAAGATTGCTTGGCCATCTCAACTTTCAGTAGGTGCAGATGGAATGGGTAACTCACTTGATCACATCCGAGAAATCATGGGTGAATCCATGGAAGCATTAATCCACCATTTCAAATTAGTGACTGAAGGATTTAGAGTTCCAGCAGGTCAGGTATACACCGCGATTGAATCCCCGCGAGGTGAGCTTGGAGTTAATTTAGTTTCAGATGGTGGAACAAGACCGTATCGTGTTCACTTTAGAGATCCATCATTTAATAATTTGCAATCAACTGCAGCAATGTGTGAAGGTGGTCAAATTTCAGATGTAGTTGCTGCTGTAGCTTCAATTGATCCTGTAATGGGAGGAGTTGATCGCTAATGGCATTTACTTCAGAACAAATTTCGATAATGGATTCGATAATTTCTAGATATCCACGCAAGCGATCTGCAATTATGCCACTTTTGCATTATGTGCAGTCTATTGATGGCTATGTAACAAATGAGGGAATTGAATTAATTGGTCAGAAATTGGAGTTAGCCACCGCTGAAGTCACAGCAGTATCGACTTTTTACACTCAGTACAAATCTAAACCTGTCGGTGAATATCATGTTGGTATTTGTACAAATACTTTGTGTGCAGTTATGGGTGGAGATGCAATATTTGAATCAATTAAAGAGCACCTCGATATTGAAAATGATGGTGTAACTAGTGATGGCAAAGTTTCAGTTGAGCACATTGAATGTAATGCAGCTTGCGATTACGCACCTGTAGTAATGGTTAATTGGGAGTTTTACGATAACCAAACAGTTCAGTCTGTAAAAGATTTAGTTGATAGTGCACGAGCTGGAAATCCACCAGCACCAACTCGTGGCCCAAAAACTCTACGAACCTGGAAACAAAACTCAGCAGTTCTTGCGGGTATTTCAGATGGATTAGCTAATGAAGGTGTGCAGGCAGGTGAAGCTTCTTTGTTAGGACTTAGGAAAGCAAAAGGTGGAGCATGAGTAAGTTAACTCCAGTACTTTCTGCAACTTGGGATCAAGCAGATTCATTTACTATCGAAGGTTATAAGCGCAACGGTGGTTATAGCGCAATTTCAAAAGCACTTGCTATGCAGCCTGATGAAGTTATTCAAATGATAAAAGATTCTGGATTACGTGGTAGAGGTGGTGCTGGTTTTCCAACTGGAAATAAGTGGGGATTTATTCCACAGGGTGATAACAAAGAACATTATTTTGTTGTTAACGCAGATGAATCAGAACCAGGAACTTGTAAAGATACGCCATTAATGATGGCCAATCCACATGTATTAATTGAAGGAATAATTATCGGATCATTTGCAATCAGAGCGAATTACGCCTTTATTTATATCAGAGGTGAAGTAACTCATGTTGTTCGAAGAGTGCAACAAGCCATTGAGGATGCATACAAAGCAGGATTTCTTGGGAAAAATATTTTGGGTAAAGGATTTGATTTAGAGTTAGTACTTCATGTTGGAGCTGGTGCATATATATGTGGTGAAGAAACCGCGCTTTTAGATTCATTAGAGGGCTTTCGTGGTCAACCAAGACTTCGCCCACCATTTCCAGCTATTGCTGGCCTTTATGCAAAACCAACTGTGGTCAACAATGTTGAGTCGGTTGCCTCTGTTCCTTCCATCATTAGTAATGGTGTGGCTTGGTTTAGCGCAATGGGAACTGAAAAAAGTAAAGGATTTACTCTTTATTCACTCTCAGGTCATGTAAATAATCCTGGACAATTTGAAGCGCCATTAGGAATTACTTTACGACAACTTCTTGAAATTTCAGGCGGGGTAAGAAATGGGCATAAATTAAAGTTTTGGACACCAGGTGGTTCATCGACACCAATTTTTACTGATGCTCATTTAGATGTTCCACTTGATTACGAAGGTGTATCTGCAGCTGGGTCAATGTTAGGTACTAAAGCCCTACAAATATTTGATGAAACAACTTGCATAGTTAGGGCAGTTTTGAGGTGGACTGAATTTTATAAACACGAGTCTTGTGGAAAGTGCACACCATGTCGTGAAGGAACTTGGTGGTTAGTTCAAGTTCTTAAAGATTTAGAGGCTGGTCGTGGTACTGAAGCTGATTTAGATAAGTTACTAGATCTTTGCGACAATATTATGGGTAGATCATTTTGTGCATTAGCCGATGGAGCAGCTAGCCCGATTATTTCTTCATTAAAGTATTTCCGCCAAGAGTATTTAGATCACCTAACTGCTGGTAGGTGTCCATTTGATCCCATGGCTTCAACTTTATTTGATACTGCAGGTGTTAAATGAGTATCCAGGAATTAGGAACAGAGTCACAAGTACAGGTAGAAATGATCACTTGTGTTATTGATGGATTTGAAATTACAGTTCCAAAAGGAACACTTGTAATTAGAGCAGCTGAAAAACTTGGAATTCAAATTCCTCGTTTTTGTGACCATCCATTATTGGCACCAGCTGGTGCATGTCGCCAGTGTTTAGTAGATATTGAAATAAACGGCAGAGCATTTCCAAAACCTCAAGCATCATGCACAATTCCAGTTGAAAATGGCATGATCGTTAAGACTCAATTAACTTCACCAGTTGCTGATAAAGCCCAAAAGGGAATAATGGAGCTGCTGTTAATTAATCATCCACTAGATTGCCCAGTTTGCGATAAAGGTGGAGAGTGCCCGCTTCAAAATCAGGCCATGTCCAATGGTCGATCAGAATCAAGATTTGAAGGCGTTAAACGTACATTTGAAAAACCAGTTCCAATCTCATCTCAAGTTCTACTAGATAGAGAGCGGTGTGTACTTTGTGCAAGATGTACACGTTTTTCTGAGCAGATAGCCGGTGATCCATTTATTACATTGAATGAACGTGGTGCGCTGCAACAGGTAGGCATATATGAGGAAGAACCATTTGATTCTTACTACTCAGGTAATACCGTACAAATCTGTCCAGTAGGAGCATTAACTGGCACCTCATACAGATTTAGAGCTCGGCCATTTGATTTAGTTTCAACAGATTCGGCATGTGAGCACTGTGCTTCAGGTTGCGCTATGCGCACAGATGTTCGTCGTGGTAAAACTTTAAGACGGCTTGCTGGTGAAGATGCAGATGTAAATGAAGAGTGGAATTGCGATAAAGGTCGTTGGGCATTTAAGTATGAGGTTGCAAAAAATAGAATTAAAGTACCCATGGTTAGAGATTCCAATGGACAGCTTCAGGAAGTATCTTGGCCTGAGGCGCTAGCTGCTGCAGCGCAAGGATTAAAAAATTCTAGAAGTGGCGTATTAGTTGGCGGTAGAGCAACAATCGAAGATGCGTATGGATATAGCAAGTTTGCGCGAGTTACACTTAATACGAATAATATAGATTTTCGCGCTCGCAGACATAGCCATGAAGAGTCAGATTTTCTTGAGTCTGTAAAATTAAATGCAACATATAAGGACATAGATACCGCAGATCACGTTGTGTTGATCAATTTTGAACCAGAAGATGAATCGCCAATAGTGTTTCTAAGAATCTATAAACAAGTACATAAACGTTTAGTTAAAGTAACCAACATAGCGCCATTGGCTAGTCGCGGTAGTGAGAAATTAAAAGCTAACTTGATAAAGACAACCTCAGGAAATGAAGCCCAGGCTATTTCGAGCATTTCAGGGTTAACCAAAAAATCTGTAGTTTTAGTTGGGGAGAGAATTTCAGAAACAGAAGGTGCGCTATCGGCTGTAGTTAAACTAGTAAATGATTCTGGAGCAAAATTGGGTTGGGTACCAAGACGAGCAGGTGAACGGGGAGCGGTTTTAGCAGGAGCAATTGCAAATTTATTGCCAGGCAATAGGCCAATTACAGATTCTGCTGCAAGAGTGGATATCGCAACTGCATGGTCGGTAGATTCAATTCCTACTGAACAAGGTATGAATACTGATGAAATGATTAACTCTGATTTACAATCTCTTGTAATTGGTGGAGTTGATCCAATGGATATCTCTGCTGAGGCAAAAATTAAGTTATCAAAAAAATTCATAGTCTCACTAGAAATTCGTCAAAGTGATATTACTGATATTGCATCTGTAGTTTTACCTGTAGCAGCAGTCGTTGAAAAATCAGGATCTTTCATGGATTGGCAAGGGAAAGTTCGCAAATTTGAAGCTGCCGTTGATCAATCTTTAAACCGCAGTGATGTAAGAATTCTTTCGATGTTGGCAGATGAAATTGGAAAACCTATTAAATTACCTTCCGTCAAATCAGCCAGAGCTGAATTTGATTCACTTGGCAATTGGGATGGACCAATTAATTCCATGAAATTAAGAAATTCTGCAGCTGCCAAATCTGTAGCTAGTGATGAAGCCGTACTTGTTTCATGGAGAAATCTATTAGATAAAGGATCTCTACAAGATGGTGAAGAAAACCTTGCAGGTACTGCTAGGAAATCAATTCTTGTTATTAGTCATGCGCGAGCTAAAGCTTTAAATGTAAGTAGTGGTGATCATGTAAGAGTTTCCAATAGTTACGGAGCTATTACTTTGCCATGCCAAATAGGTGAAATTGATGAATCATCAGTTTGGCTTCCTAGAAACTCACTAAATAGCCAACTCATTAGAAATTTGGGTGTAGTAAGTAATTCAATTGTTAAGGTGGATAAGGCATGAGTAATGCTGAATTAATTGGCCAGGATCCAGGCTGGGTAATTGCCCTTAAGGGTGTTTTAATTTTTGCTGTTTGTGTTTTCTTAACAATTATGTCAGTTTGGGGCGAACGAAGAATTGTTGCAAGAATGCAACAAAGAAGTGGCCCAAATAGAGTTGGTAAGTTTGGTTTACTTCAGGCTTTAGTCGATGGTGTTAAGTTGGCATTAAAAGAAGATTTGATTCCAAAAGCTGCAGATCGAGTTGTATTTGTAATTGCACCAATAATAAGCACAACCGCATGTTTTATGGCATTTGCAGTTATTCCACTA
>CAIUBS010000105.1 GCA_903897475.1 uncultured Actinomycetes bacterium
AAGCCGAGTTGAATCAATTAGAGCTGCATCCTCAGCTTGAGAAAGTGGCGAAACTGCACGATTGGAATCTATTTGGTCTCGGCTAGCTAAAGACTTTTCCAACGTATTGGAATCAATTTCCTCTAACATCTCATTTTCACGTCGCTTTACGCGAGCGTCAATATCAGCGTGTAAATATATTTTTAGCTGAGCATTTGGCGCAACAACCGTACCGATATCTCTTCCTTCTACAACTATTCCAATTGGTGCTTCTGCAATATACTTTCGTTGAAGATCTAATAAAACCTTGCGAACACCAGGCATAGCACTTATTTGACTTACAAAATCATTGATACGCTGCAGTCGAATCTCAGTAGAGACATCTTTGTCATTGAGAAAAACTTGAGGTCCAGCTGGATTAGTCTTAAATGTTATTTGGTTTTGATCAAGCAAGGCGAGTAAAGCTTTTTCTTCAAAAAGATTGTTTTCTATCGCCAAAAGAGTCACGGCTCGATATAAAGCTCCAGTATCTAAGTAGCTCCAATTTGCCCTTATGGCGATAGCCTTAGCAGTTGAAGATTTTCCTGAACCACTCGGACCATCAATTGCTAGCACTAAAGCAGACATGTCATAAGTCTATCTTTAGTCGTAAATACATTTATCGATTTTTAACCTGATGAACCTTAAATCCCTGATCATTTAAGTGTATTGAAAGCTTTTTACAATCAACTTCAGACAAAGCCAAGGTAATCAATCCTGTCTCCTGGCCTGGTGAGTGTTCTATGCTCAGATCTTCAACGTTAACTGAGATCTTTGCGCACTCATTAAAAATACGAGCCAGTTGTCCAGGCTTATCATCAATTACAATCGGTAGATATGAATAATTTCTCTCTCTTGCACCATGCTTACCTGGAATCAAGTTTTTGCCCATTACGCCATTTTTAAAAAACTTAACCAATTCAGATTTGTTTGACACTTGTAAATTGTTTTGCAGTTGTGTGAGGTCCTCAATTACCTGAGTCAACGCTGGATAAATCGCTGATTTATTATGAATCAATATTTCACTCCATAATGATGGATCTGATAGAGCCAATCTGGTTACATCTCTTAACCCTTGTCCTGCAATATTTAAATCATCTTCAGACATACCAAGTAGTTGAGTCGCCATGACAGAGCTAAGTACTTGAGGTAAGTGCGAAGTCTTTGCCACAACAAAATCATGTTCATCTGCGGTAAGCCAATAAGCGGTTCCTCCACATATTTTGATCAAGTCAGATGCAACAGAAATTGCTTGCTTGCTAGATTTTTCTGACTTAATTGCCACCCACGCTCTTGCTAGAAACAAGTCAGCTCTTGCCGCTTGGGCGCCAGTTAGTTCACGACCAGCCATAGGGTGAAGGGATACAAAGTTTTCAGGATTTTCTGATAATTGTTGAACCTTTACTAAAAGATCAGACTTAACACTTGAAATATCACAAATAACAACCGATGACTCCGCTTTCAATTGTTGTAGTACAACAGCTTCGTTTACTTCAATGGGTACAGCAACGATAATAAGATCTGGCTTCTCTACAGGTGTACCCTTTATTAAATCATTGCTAAGTCGCTGCGTCTGCTCATCAGTATCAATCATCTGCACCTTAATAGATGAATTCTTTAGAGCTAGACCAATTGAGGTCCCAATAAGACCTGCTCCTACAATGCGAACAGAGTTAATCATTAAACTACTGCGCTAAATCTTTGCGTAGCACTGCAGCACCCTTTAAATAGATATGTTTAACCTCTGTAAGTCCACCCTCTAAATTGGCATGCATCATTACGCGCACCACCCTTGGCAGTGCCCCAACTACATCAATTTCGACTGAACACAGAAGCGGAACTGATCCCAGACCTATTTTTCTAGCTGCTGCCGCAGGAAAGTCACTCTTCAAATCCTGAGTAGCAGTCAGAATTATCGAAATTAAATCGTCTTTGGAAAGATTATTCGCCTCAAGCATCTGGGTTAAAAGTTGCCCAACGCAGAGCTCCATTTCGGCAACTGAATCTAGATCTAGTTGGGTTGCTCCCCTTATAGCCCGTACTGACATTTGCTTATAGTACCGAGATGGACATGAATTAGGATTAAGGTTTAACTGATATGACATTATGTCGTTTAATGAATCTATTAACTTTACGAAAAGCGATAAATTGTTAAAACCTTTTTCTCTATCAATACGAAAAAACAATAAAACGTTAAATTGACTATTTCTTGCGCACAATAAAGTCGATAAACCGCTTTTTATTTGTGTCTTGAATATCTATAAGTCGATATATAGTTTTTACAAAAAACGTTTTATTGCTTTAACTGTAAAGCCGTAAATAAGTTTGTCATTTCCTGCGAATTCAGCACCCTATGCCGACCAGGTTTCATCTCCCCGAGCGCTATTGGACCAAATTCTAAACGAATCAGACGCAGCACCTTTAGGCCAAGGGACTCTATCAACCTTCGAATAATGTGGTACCTACCCTCATGGATGGTGATCTCTACCCAATGGTGGTTTTTACTAACAGCCCTGGCATGAACAACTTTTACCGCCCTGGCCAATCCATCTTCTAGCCTTACCCCCTGCAACAACTGGTCGGAAAGCTGCTTGTTAAATTCACCTTCAATCTCGACTAGATATCGTTTTTCTAAGCCGTATGAAGGATGAGTCGCACGATGTGCCAATTCCCCGTCATTAGTTAGCAGAATTAACCCTTCAGAATCTTTGTCTAAACGACCAACATGGTAAAGGCGGTCTTTTCGGTCTTTAAAGTAATCACCCAGATTGCTTCTGCCCTCTGGATCTGACATGGTGGAAATAACGCCCGACGGTTTATGAAACGCTAGATAAGTTTTAGACTTATTAATATTTAAACTCTCACCATCAACTTTAATATCAGAGATTTCCGGATCAAACTTGTTTCCAAGTTCTAAAACTACTTGGCCATCAACACTAACCCTGCCTTCGAGGATTAGTTGATCAGCAGCTCGCCTACTAGCGATGCCAGCATCTGCAATGATTTTGTTTAATCTAATTTGACCCACGCTTAACTCTAGCGTGATTTAATACTGGTAAATAAATATCAAGGGTACAAAATCTAATCAGTCAAAGTGGATAGCAACTCATCTAAGCCATCAATATCTGGCAAAAATGGCGCAAGAGCTGGCAGATCTGCAATTGAATTTAGGCCCAGTTTCTCTAAGAAAAAGGAGGTAGTTTGATACAAAACAGCACCAGATTCCCCTTCAACCCCTGCCTCTTCTACCAATCCTCGATTAACCAAGGTTTTCATTACCGCCTCTACATTGACTCCTCTAATAGCAGATACACGGGCTCTGGAGACTGGTTGGCGATAAGCGATCACCGCTAATGTCTCTAGCGCTGCCTGAGTTAAGCGAGCTTGCTGACCATCTAGGACGAACTTTTCTACTAAAGCAGACATCTCCGGATGGCTATAAAAACGCCAGCCCCCTGAAACCTGGCGAAGTTCAAATCCGCGCTGCTCAGCTTCATACTTTGCCGCCAACTCCTTAAGGGCCGCCGCTATAGATTCAGTGGGAATCTCAATGATCTGGGCCAAAACTAATTCAGAAACCGGCTCATCAACGACCATTAAGATGGCTTCTAAACTACGTTGAAGTTCAACTTCAGACATTATCGGCCCCATCTTCTAATTGAGGTGGCGTATCAAACTCATCGCTGACTCGAATCTCACCCTCAGCACTACCTACCCAGGTTATCTGCAACTCACCCAAAGATACTACCTGCTCAAATCGAACAACACCCTCTCGATAAAGCTCAAGAAGTGAGAGAAAACGAGCGATTATCACGAGGGTTGAACCAGCATCGGCTATCAACGCCCTAAATGTGACTCGGCCAGATCGACGAAGTTGCTCCACCACTTTGGTAGCTTGCTCGGCTACGCTTACGAGCGGTCGGTGCAGGTGGTCGATGCTAAATGCTGGTGCGCTCTTCGGGGTTAGTACTCGATTTGCAATTGCAGCAAAACGTTGAGCCCCAACGCCGATTAATACCTCAGGCAGTAATTGAGCAAAATGAGGTTCAAGAGCTACCGTCCTTGCAAAGGACTTCTCCTCACGCTCAATGCGCTCTGAAAAGATTGAGGCTATCTCTTTGAAAGCTCGATATTGAAGTAGTCGAGCAAACAAAAGATCTCTAGCCTCAAGTAGGGCAAGATCTGCCTCATCATCGACCTCTCCCGAAGGTAGAAGTTTTGCCGCTTTAAGGTCCAAGAGAGTTGCTGCGACCACTAAAAACTCGGTGGTTTTATCTAAATCCCAGCCATTTTCGCTGTTTTCGAGCTGCTTTATATATGAAATAAATTCATCAGTGACCGCTCCGAGGGCAACCTCTGTTATATCCATCTTATGGCGTGAGATCAGCTGCAATAAAAGATCAAACGGACCGTCAAAATTATCTAGATGCAGCGAAAAACCTGCGACTCGTCCATCAGTTATCGATGGCGCAGCCCCCGTTGGAACTGAAATATTTTCTTGCGACATGCGCACAAGATACTTCACACATCCTTGCCTTTGCACTTGCCCCACCGTAGGTTCTGGCCATGGGAAAAAACGCTAGACAGACATCTCGGTTAACCGCTAAATCGACAAACTCACCTGCCCGCTCCAATCCCCGTGAAGAGAGCTTGGCGACTACTGCTGATGTTTTGGGCAGAAGATTAAAAAACTTTCCTGAACCTCCAAAAAATCCAGAGCCTGGTAATGCAAAGGTAATCTCTGTAGTCAATCAAAAAGGAGGAGTAGGTAAGACCACCACCGCTATTAACTTGGGAGCCGCGCTAGCCGAAGCTGGTCGTCGAGTGTTGCTGATTGATTTTGATTCTCAGGCTTCCATGACAACTGGTCTTGGAATAAAGGGTGCTGCACTTCGCGAGCAATATGGTTCTATTTGGTACTTATTAAATGACTCTGAAGCAAAACTTGAAGATTTTATCCTTAAATCAGCAGTGCCTGGTTTAGATTTTATTCGCGGCCATGAAGACTTAGCCGCTGCTGAAGCCGCATTTGTTTCTGAAATCGCCAAAGAACATAAATTACGCAAACTTTTAGCGCCAGTGTTAGATAAATATGACGCAATTCTGATTGATTGCTCTCCTTCACTTGGTACTTTGACGGTTAATGCCCTTACCGCATCTAATGGTGTGATCATTCCAATGGAGTGCGAGTACTTTGCAGTGCTTGGACTTTCGCTAGTTAAAAAAACTATCGAAAAGATAAAGGAAAACACCAATCCTGAGTTGAAAATATATGGAATATTAGCGACCATGTTTGAACGAAAAACAAGTCACTCTCGCGAAGTTCTTGAGTTAATCGACAAGGAATTTCCAGATGAGGTTTTCGACACTATTATTTCTAGAACTGTTCGCTTTTCAGAGTCAACAGTTGCAGGTTTACCAGTAACAGCATATGCAAGCAGTAGTACAGGATCTGCTTCATATCGCCGGTTGGCTAAAGAGTTAATCGCTAGAGGAGGCGCAAAATGAGTCGTAGAGTTTCTCTGCCCGGAGCAGATGAATTATTTAGAAATACTGCAACTTTAAGTGCAGTGCCCTCACAACGAGAGAACGCAGAAGAGATCAGTGAGGCACCGGTTTCATCAGCAAAACAGAAAAACTCCGTCAGACAAACTCCGCGTCGTCGTGTAAATGCATTTGATCGCACACCATCGGGACGAGAAAAACATGATGAGAAAATTACTGTCTACCTATCCCCTGATGAGCTATATGACTTAGATCAAGCACGCCTAGCTTTAAGAGGTGACCTAGGTTTAGCAGTTGATCGAGGTCGCATAGTCAGAGAGTCATTGTCAATTATTATTGCTGATCTTGAGTCAAAAGGTGATCAAAGTATTATCGCTCGCAGATTGCGCGGGCGATAGTTCTATTTACTTCTTGGGTGAGCGCTGCTGTAACTTTCTCGAAGGCGATCAATAGTAATTAATGTATAGATCTGCGTTGTTGTAACTGAAGAATGACCAAGTAGCTCTTGAACCACTCTAATATCAGCACCTCCATCTAATAAATGAGTAGCAAATGAGTGACGCAATGAGTGGGGCGTTACTTGATCCTTTAACCCGGCCCGCTGTGCAGCTTTGGCAACTATGTTCCATGCACTTTGTCTTGTAAGTCTGCCACCTCTTTGATTTAAAAATAATGATTTTTGGGTGGTTACTTTTGAAAGAGTAGGTCTAGATCTTGCTAAGTAATCATTTACTGCCGTCACTGCAAAGCTGCCTATGGGCACAACTCGCTCTTTACCGCCTTTGCCGCGCAATTTTACAGTCGTAATTAGACCTTCTGAATTTGAAAATGAATCAATATCATTAAGGTTTAGATCAATAACCTCACTAACGCGGGCTCCGGTTGAGTATAAAAGTTCAACTACAGCCTTATCACGAGCAGAAATTGAATCTGTGCCAGCAAAGTTAACAATTCTCATCACCTGATCTATTGAAAGTGCTTTGGGAAGACGTTTACTTATTTTTGGTGGTTTGAAATTTGCTGCAGGATTTGTAAGATTTGATTGCTTTGCCAGGTAAAAAAAATAACTTCTGACACTGATAATATTTCTAGCAATTGAAGATTCACCGATTTTAAACTCAGAATTATTCATTCCCCTAAGCCAAGCCACATACATGCTCAGGTCATTGGTACTTACCTGGGCCGGAGAAAGTTGGTTTATCGATAAATAGTGAAAAAATCGATCTAAATCTCGACGGTAAGCATCTGTGGTATTTCTAGATAATCCCTTTTCAATTGAAAGATAATTGAAAAAATCCGCTAACTTTTCACTTGCCATGCTTTGCGATCGCCGCTGCAATTAATCCAGCAAAAAGTGGGTGAGCACGCGTTGGTCTAGATAAAAACTCCGGATGAGCCTGGGTTCCAACATAGAAAGGGTGCACTGATTTTGGTAACTCCACAAACTCAACTAGATTTTTATCCGGAGAAAGTCCTGAAAAAATCAAACCAGTTGCCGAGATCTGGTCTCGATATTTATTGTTTACCTCATATCGATGTCGATGTCGTTCACTAACTTGGGTTTTGCCGTAAACACTAGCGACTACTGAACCAGCAAGTAAATCTGCTTTGTATAAACCAAGCCTCATACTTGCACCCATCTGACCATTGCCTGCGACAATATCAATCTGCTCACTCATCGTAGAAATCACTGGGTTCGTAGTCTTATCATCAAACTCTGCTGAATTTGCATCTTTTAATAATGCAATATTTCTTGAAATCTCTATGACCATACACTGCAAACCTAAACACAAACCTAAGGTCGGAATTTTATTCTCTCTGGCGTATTTCAATGCACCTAATTTTCCTTCAATACCACGAACACCAAACCCACCAGGCACGCATATTGCATCCACATCTGATAAGTTTTCAGCAGCTTGTGCATCACTAGCGCAACTATCACTTGCCACCCACTTAATGTTAACTTTGGCATAATTTGCAAAGCCACCAGCACGAAGTGCTTCAGTCACAGACAAATAAGCATCCGGCAGATCAATGTACTTGCCAACAAGTGCGACCGTAACCTCATGTTTTGGGTTGTGAACTCTAGTTAGAAGATCCTCCCATTCGCCCCAAATCACATCTGTAGTTTTGACGCCCAGTCTTTTTACTACATAAGAATCTAATCCCTCGGCATACAAAACTTTTGGAATATCATAAATTGAGGGCGCATCAACAGCGGCTACCACCCCAGCTGATTCAACATCGCACATAAGTGAGATCTTGCGCTTTACTGATTCTGGAATTTGCCGATCTGATCGAAGCACAATTGCATCTGGTGTAATACCGATAGAGCGAAGAGCGGAAACTGAATGTTGAGTTGGCTTAGTTTTTAACTCTCCTGCTGGCCCCATATATGGGACAAGGGATACGTGAAGGTAAAAAACATTATCTCGACCAACATCCTGGCGAATCTGGCGAGCTGCTTCTAAAAACGGTAGAGATTCAATATCACCAACGGTGCCACCAATCTCAGTAATTACCACATCAACATCTTCGCCAGCCATGGCTTTGATCGCATCTTTGATTTGATTTGTTATATGCGGAATAACTTGTACCGTCTCACCCAAGTACTCTCCACGCCTTTCTTTGGCGATCACTGTTGAATAAATCTGACCCGTAGTGATATTGGCTGAGCCAGCTAAATTTCTATCTAAAAAGCGTTCATAATGGCCAATATCTAAATCAGTCTCTGACCCATCATCAGTCACAAAGACTTCACCATGTTGAAATGGATTCATAGTGCCTGGATCGACATTTAAATATGGATCTAATTTCTGCATAGTCACACGCAGGCCTCGGGCACGCAAAAGCCGACCCAAACTCGAAGCTGTTAGACCTTTGCCTAAACTTGAGGCGACGCCACCTGTTACAAAAATATGTTTACTCACATGAGGGGCGGTCATGGAGGTCTAACTTATCATGGATTGCCTTACTATGGTTAATAACTCACTTGCATGCTCTTGGGCAGTTTGCGAATCCTCTTGACCGCTGAGCATCCGAGCAATTTCAATCTTGCGCTCATCTGCACTTATCTGCCGAACATCACTTTGTGTCACAGAACCAGATTCACTCTTTTTAACAACTAAATGATTATCTGCCCAAACTGCAACTTGTGGCAAATGTGTAATGACTATAACTTGAGCTGACTTGGAAAGTTTGGCAAGTCTTCTACCAACTTCAACAGCAGCTTTTCCGCCCACACCCGCATCCACTTCATCAAAAACATAGGTACCAATTGGTTCAGCCTCTGCAATCACCACTTCTAGTGCAAGCATAACTCGCGATAACTCTCCACCACTTGCTACCTTACTCAGTGGTAAGGCAGCAGCACCAGCATGTGCTGAAAATAAAATTGATATCTCATCTACACCAAAATTTGAATAACTAGCAGCCAGATTTACATCTAAAGATTTTTGATCTATCACAAAGTGAGCATTAGGCATCGAAAGATTCTTAATTTCAAAAGTTACTGCATCTGAAAGTTTCTTTGCTGCAACACTACGACTCTTAGAAAGATTTACTGCAAGTTTTTGAAGCTGCGCAAATACCTCTTCCTTTTTAGTCTCTAATTCGGCAACTCGATTACTTCCGCCCGATAAATCTGCAAGTTTTTCACTAACACTTAACCCATCTGCGATCAGATCTTCATAGGCCTTTTCTTTATCACTTCCTTTCCCATAGCGCTTTAATAGTGAAGAAAGAGCTGCCTTGCGCTCTTGTAAGTATGAAAATCTTGCTGGGTCTGCTTCTAAAGAAGTTAGATAAGAATTTAGATCACTTCCGATATCTTGCAGATTCAGAAAACTCTCAGTAAAGCGTTCGCTAATTTGATCTAACTCAGTATCTTTGCCTGTAACAGTATCTAATCCTTTTCTCACCTGCGCAAGCAGATTAAATGCAGATATATCTTCACTATCTAAAAGATTTAGACCATTAGAGACTGCTTGATTAAGTTGCTCGACCGAGCCTAACTTTGCAATTTCGTTTTCAATCTGTACTAATTCCCCAGGCTTAGGCGATAGTTTAGAAAATTCCTCAGCAAACTTGGATAAAAGTTCAATCTCTTGGTCTTGCTGCTTAAGTTGATTCTTTAAATCATCAATTCTTGAGGTTAACTCTTGAAACTGTGCGAAAACTTCTTGATATTCAGATAGGTCAAGATGAGCGTAACGATCTAATAACTCTCGACTAACCGCTGGCTTTATCAACTTTGAAGATGAGGACTGAGCATGAATTTCAACAAGTGAAGAAGCAAAGGATGCCACTGCAGCAGCTGAACTGACAGAAGAGCCAACTAAAACCCTAGATTTACCTTGAGTGCTTAAGGTTCGAGTGATTACTACCGAATCATCTTCAACCTCACCGCCACTTTCTAAAATCTCCTGTTGTGTCTGCTTTGGAACTGAAAATCTCCCAGTGACCACGGCACGTTCTTGTCCTGCTCTGACTAAATCTGAGTCGCTCTTACTTCCTAGCACTAGACCTAAAGCAGTAAGCACCATCGTCTTACCAGCACCAGTTTCGCCAGTTAATACAGTCAGTCCAGATTTAAACTCAATATTGGAGCTTTCTATAACCCCCAACGAGCGAATTGATATCTCATCCAAACTGCTTTTTTTTATTTGATTACTCGCCACGCCAACCCTCAACTGGCAACTTAAACTTAGCAACCAACCGATCTGTAAATGTTGCAGCTTTAATATGCGCCAACAACACATCCTCCTTGGCGCTAGTTAAAATAATGCGATCACTTTTTTCTAACTTTGTTCTTCTGATCCCATCTGCGTTTAAATCGGCTGATTCACTTTCTAGATCTAGAACTATTTCAGAATTTGGTGAAACCACCATGGGTCTTGAAAAGAGTGCATGGGCGGCAAGGGGTAGAAGTACTAAGGCATCTACCTCTGGCCAAACTACTGGGCCACCAGCTGAGTAGGCATATGCGGTAGATCCCGTTGGGGTAGCGCAAATTACCGAGTCACACCACCATCGAGATAGTGGACGATGATCAATTTGAACAAATAGATCAATCATCTGGTGATCATTACGCTCTACCAATACTTCATTAAGTGCCCAACCATCTAAAATTGTTTTCCCACCACGTTGTAGTTGATAATTTAGGCTCATACGCTCTTCAACAGTAAATGAACCTGCTGAGATTGAATCAACAATCTGAGCTACTGACGGCCGATCAATCTCTGCTAGAAAACCAACATGGCCTAAATTAATTCCTAAAATAGGAGTGTTCTTGCCGCGGCAAATTTGCGCAGCGCGCAACATTGTTCCATCACCGCCTAGAACTACTGCAAGATCAACCTGATCAGAATCTGAAAAACTATTAGCGCCAACTGTGTCTATCGTGGAATAAACTTTTATTTGTTTTGATATTAGAAGTTTAGCTATCTCATTTGCCGCAGATATAGCCTCAGCCCGCATTGGATGAGTTACCAACAAAATAGATTTAATCGATTTACTCATGCTGGCCCCGTTTCGATTGCACGGTCTAAATCTACTTCTAATAGGGCTGGGCTGCCTTTTTGTAACCACAGGAAGTACTCAACATTGCCAGCTGGTCCAGGTAGTGAACTAGCTACAACACCATTGCAACCTAGACCTAGGCTAAGAGCAGATGCTGCAACACCTGCAACCGCCTCTTTACGTAGGTGAGCGTCGCGAACTACACCACCAGCACCCAATTTCTCCTTGCCCACCTCAAACTGAGGCTTCACCATCACCAAAAAATTTGCATCAGATTTAGCAACTGATATCAATGCCGGCAAAACAAGTTTTAAAGAGATAAAGGAAAGATCTGCTACAACTAAATCGATCTCCACTCCGACTTGTTGTGGCGTTAAATTTCTGACATTCACACGATCTAAAATCTTCACTCGACTATCTCTTTGTAGCTCCCAAGCTAGTTGGCCATATCCAACATCTACTGCCACCACCTGCTTAACACCACGCTTTAACAAGACATCAGTAAATCCACCGGTTGATGCACCAGCATCTAAAGCGACTAAATCTGCAACATTGAGTTGGGAAAAATGCTCTAAAGCACCAGCAAGTTTGTGCCCACCTCTAGAAACAAACTCATCATGTTCATCCTTTAATTTGATGGAGGTTTGCCAATCCACACTTGTGGCCGCTTTAGTTGCTGGAATGCCACCTACTAAAACTTGACCTGCATCTATTAATTCGGTGGCTAACTCTCTTGATCTAGCTAATCCGCGACGGACCAACTCTGCATCCAAGCGGCTTTTCATTTCTTAAACTCCGTCGAGATTTGTTAACGCCTGTTGCAATTGAATATGAATTTTCTCAAACTCACTGGAGTGTTGGGCTAGAGGTAAATTATTTACGGCAATTATTTGTTCCTTAAGTTTTGCCAACTCAACTCCAACTATCTCAGATGTAAACTCATCACTCATACCCATAAGGTACTAAAAGAATATTGATTTATGCATGTTATTTCAGTACAAATACAAAAAAATAAACCCCACCTAATTAAAGATGGGGTTTATATAAATTGAGTCCGGCGGCGATCTACTCTCCCACAAGGTCCCCCTTGCAGTACCATCGACGCTATAGGGCTTAACTTCCGGGTTCGGAATGGGACCGGGTGTTTCCCCTATGCTAAGGCCGCCGAAACATTATTGAGTTATCAAGACAAGAATAAAATCAATTAGAGATTAATCTAAATTATTTTTATCCCCGACCGTAGCTCGGGAACCACACAGTGAACGCGATTCAAATTTATTTTTTTATTAGTAGTTAAATCCTCGACCTATTAGTACCGGTCAGCTGCAAGGCTTGCGCCTCTTCCACTTCCGGCCTATCAACCCAATAGTCTCTTGGGGGTCTTACCTGGTAAACCAGTGGGAAACCT
>CAIUBS010000106.1 GCA_903897475.1 uncultured Actinomycetes bacterium
ATCTTAAATAAGGTATTTGAAAGTGAGCAATCTCCCCACCAAAAACCAAGTAGGTGCATTCTTACCAACAAAAGTGCTAAAGCATTTGCCATATTTAAAATTTCAGTTGGAGTAACTGCTCCACTTAAAATTACTCGGTACGGTAATGAGTACGGTAAGTACTTTGTTACTAACGCTGCGGGTAATTCATTGCCATCACTATCAACTCTGCCTTCAATAACTGCAACTGGTTCAACACAAGGTGCAGTACGCTGATTTAAATCCCTAAGCAATGTGTACTCTCGGTTTGCAAACTCTGGCACTGTTTCTTTAATTGCAAATATTTCACTATTGCTCTTATTTGGATTTGATCTAATTAATCGGACAACATGTCGAGAGATACCTCGCATAGAGGTTAAAAGCTCATCCTCTGGCCAGTTCTCAAGTGGTTTAGCCCAAGGCAGATTTGCCAAGGTAGCAATCTCCTCACCCAACCCTTTGATTCTTAGCCCACTCATACCCTTATTCTCCCTTATTTAACTTCTACGCTCTAATCAATACGGTAAGTAATAGCCAAAAAGATGGATAAAATTAGATTATGGCGATATTTGGTAAACCAAGAATTAGTTCTAAACTTTCAACACTGCGCCGCAGTAAAAGCGCAGGTAAGGCTAGAGAAGATTTAGGTAAAAAAGGTAAACCTGTAGATACCAGCCATCCATTTTATTTTGGCTTTATGGTGACAGCTGGCGCTCTAGTCGCTTTCACGGTACTTCAAGCTTTAGCCTCTGCTAGCGCAGTATTTATATTAATAATCGTCTCACTATTTTTAGCTGCTGGTTTAAATCCAGCAGTTCTGTTTTTCCAAAATCGGGGATTAAATCGAGCAAGCTCAGTCGGAGCGGTAATGGGATTAGTCCTTTTATTTGTTGCAGTATTTATCGCGATTGCAGTACCACCACTAGTAGATCAAGGAAATCAACTAATTGAAAATGCCCCTCAATTAGTCAAAGATTTAAATAATAATGCGTTTATGAATGACCTAAATAATAGATATGGAATTATTGATTCACTTGAGAATAAGATCGATTCAGTCATTAAGGATGGGCAATTCGCAATCACTGCTTTTGGTGGTGTAATTGGAGTTGGTAAGGCAGTAGTTTCTGGCTTAGTTTCCTCACTAACGATTTTAGTATTAACACTTTATTTCCTAGCTTCATTGCCGCAAGTAGTAAATATCGGACTACAGTTTGTACCCGCCACCAGAAGAGATCGAATCTCAAAATTAGTCAATGCAATTGTGACTAGGGTTGGTTCATTTGTTGGCGGCCAGGCAATAATTGCATCTTTAGCTGCAATTTTTATTTTAATTATGGGATTAGTCATCAGTATGCCATATACCGGACCACTAGCGATGGTTGTTCTAATTTGCGGGTTTATTCCATTAATTGGTCATTTTATTGGAATGGGAATTGTTACTTTAGTTTCATTAACTAAATCACCAGCTACTGCAATCATCGCTTTATCTGCTTATATTATTTATGTTCAGATTGAAAATTATGTGATCACACCAAAAATAATGCGTAAATCTCTAGCTATTCCAGGTTTAGTCACAATTATTGCCGCTTTACTTGGAACATCCCTACTTGGATTAGTTGGCGGCTTACTTGCAGTTCCGATTGCAGCTGCAGTTTTGCTAATTATTGATGAGGTAGTTTTTCCAAGAGCACAACAATCTTAAAACTCTGTAGGTAGTGGTAATTTATTTGGAGCGATAACCCGCACAATTTCACTTAATACAAGGTGAACCATTGGCTCTCCTACCCAGAGGTGTTTTGCACCGGGTACGTCAATTTGCTTTAAAGTTGAAATTTTTGAAAACTTTAATTTTGCTTGTGCAGGTTTTAGGTAATCATCATGCTCTGGAATTAGAGCTGTAATCATCCGCCCATCCTTAACCCAAAACTCTAGATCTTCATCTGTGGTTGATAAAAGGGGTGGACTCAGCAGGATTAACTGCTTAATTCTTTTATCTCTGGCATATTGAAGTGCCAACTCTGTACCAAATGACCAGCCGATTACATAGAGATCTTTTACATTTAACTCATCAAAACAGTATTCAATTGCTGCTAATACATCGAGTTTCTCCGATTTACCCTGATCAAACTCCCCCTCACTTTGACCAGCCTCACTTTTTGTTCCACGGGTATTAAATCTAATAATCTGAATACCTGCCATAAATGGCAATCTATTTGCTGCCTTCTTATAAATATGCGAATCCATCATTCCGCCCCCTGATGGATTGGGGTGAATCATAAGTAGAGAACCTGATATCTCGCTCTTGGGAGTTGCCACCTCACCAATTAAATTAAGCCCATCACTGGTGTGGATAGTGATCGCACTTCGATCAGCAGGCAAAATAGTTGAAGGTCGGATTAACTCTGACATGAAAAAGAGTTTACTCTTACCCCATGAGCACAAATGCCATCTTTGAAAAGTTTGACCCTAGATCTGGTGAAGTGCTTGCTTCATATAAGAATTTTTCTCAGAATGAAGTCTTTGAGGTAGTTGAACGAGCACATGATGCAGCAATTAGATGGCATGAGTTTGGTTTTACCGCTCGTAAGCGTGTGCTAATTAAATGGGCATCTTATATAACGAAAAATCAAAAAGAGATTGCAAAACTTATAGCAGATGAGTGCGGAAAACCTATAGGGGATGCAACTCTTGAAGTTTCAATTGCAATTGATCATATTGCTTGGGCAGCTAAACATGCCCAACAGATTATGCGAAAGCAAGATCGTCCATCTGGATTATTAATGTTTAATATGAAGGCTCAGGTGCAAAGATCTCCCCTAGGAGTAATTGGAGTTATTGGTCCATGGAACTAT
This sequence comes from uncultured Actinomycetes bacterium, assembly GCA_903897475.1. Taxonomy (GTDB): domain Bacteria; phylum Actinomycetota; class Actinomycetes; order Nanopelagicales; family Nanopelagicaceae; genus Nanopelagicus. The sequence continues at coordinate 2,871 of CAIUBS010000106.1, forward strand.
CCAATTTTTACTCCCATGGGTTCTATTGCTTACGCACTTGCTGCTGGTAATGCAGTTGTTTTTAAACCATCAGAGTTCACACCTGGTGTGGGTAAATGGATAGGTGATTCTTTTGCTCAAGTTGCTCCATTTGAAAATATTCTAACTACTGTAACTGGATTACCAGATACTGGAAGAGCTTTAACTCAATCAAGAGTTAATAAAGTTTCATTTACTGGATCAACCAGAACTGCAAAAAAAGTTGCTGCAAGTTGTGCAGAATCTATGATTCCAGTTGTCTTAGAGTGTGGTGGAAAAGATCCAGTAATAGTTGCTCAAGATGCCGATATTAAACTAGCAGCTGAGTACGTACTTTGGTCTGCCATGGCAAATGCTGGGCAATCATGTATTGGTGCTGAGCGAGTATATGTTGTTGAATCTGTCGCCGAAGAATTTATTAAAACTATAACAAAAATGGCTAAAGATATTGAGGTTGGTAAGGATTACGGACCTGCAACCATGCCATCACAGTTGAGAGTTATTCAATCTCATTTGGATGATGCAACAGAAAAGGGTGCAAAATTTTTAGTTGGCGGAAATGACTCAGTAAAGGGTGCTTTTGTTGAGCCTGTGATCATGGTAGATGTACCAGAGAATTCAACAGCAATGACTGAAGAAACCTTTGGCCCAACCCTTGCTATAAATAAGGTGACAAATATTGATGAGGCAATTCGATTGTCAAATGCCAGCAGTTATGGACTTGCTGCAGCAGTATTTTCAAAGCGCGACGGTGAAAAAATTGCATCACAACTTGCCTGCGGAATGGTTTCTATTAATTCAGTGTTTTTGTTTGCAGCAGTGGCCTCAGTGCCTTTTGGCGGAGTAAAAAATTCTGGCTACGGTCGCATTCACGGTGCTGAAGGTATGCTGGAATACACATACGCACGTACAGTAGTTAAAACTAGATTTAAAATTCCACTGAAATTCACATCATTTAAGAGAACAAAATTATCAGAAAAAGTATTAATAACTTTGATAAAAAGATTACACGGTAGAGGTAAAACCAACTAAAGCTAGTAGGTTGCTCTGCCACCTGAAATATCAAATGTAAAACCGGTAGTAAATGAACAAGCCTTAGATCCCATGAATGCAATTATCTCTGCAACCTCACTTGGCTCACCTAACCTACCTGCAGGTATTTTAGAAATCATATAATCCAAAGTTTCCTTGGCGGTATTAACATTTATCGGTGTTGCAATAACTGCAGGTGCTAGAGCATTGATAGTTATTCCATCAGTTGCAACCTCTTTAGCCACACCTTTAACAAATCCAATTAATCCTGATTTAGCAGTGTTGTATGGCGCCATTTTTGGGTTTCCTTCTTTACCCGCAATCGATGCGACCTGAACAATTCGACCATATTTTTGTTTCTTCATGATAGGCAATACTGATTGAGTTAACCAAATTGCTCCAAATAAATTAACAGCCACTACTTTCTGAAAATCATCCCAGTTTATTTCTTCAACAAATTTTCCAGTTGGGCCTGGATAACCAGCACAATTAATCAATGCATCAATTCTTTTATCTTTGCCGACAGTCTGAGAAATGAAATCAGTAATGCCTTTTTGATTCGATATATCAAGTACAGCACTTTCAGCATTTCCGCCAAGTTTTAAAATACTTGTTACAGTCTGATCTACACCAACTTGGTTCAAATCAACGCATACGACCTTGGCGCCTCTAGATGCTATTAACTCTGCAGCAGATTTACCAATACCACTTGCTGCCCCGGTAACAATTACAACTTGACCTTCATATGAGGTTTTCTCAAACGCTATATTGTCACTCATTATTATCCGATTATACTTGCCTAACAGTTGAATCTAAAATTTTTGAATGGAGCATAATGGCATCTTGGCCAAGCACGCGTGATCCAAAAGGTCCAATGAAGCGCTCAATTGGAATACTTAATAAACAAAAAATTCAATCCCAGGATTCAGATGGCTTACCAGAGTCGGCTAAAAGATTTGCTGATGGTTCAAGGTACAAAATAGAAATACCTTCAGTTGAAGGCCCAGCTGCATTCAAAACAGTTATCGAAGAAGCTAAGAAGCATAAATTAATCATCCATCGTATTTCTCAGGGTTCTGGAATTATGATGCAAACAGATGAAGAAATTAAGCAAATGATTTCAATTGGTAAAAAAGAAAAAATTGAGGTCTGTTTATTTGTAGGACCCAGAGCATCTTGGGATATTGGAAAACAAGTTTCAGCTTCAACAGGTGTAATTGCTTCTCCAACGCTTCGTGGAAGCGATCAACTTAGATTTGCCCTAGAGGATGTAATTCATGGGGTAAATCTTGGACTTAGAAGTGTTTTAGTTGGAGATCTAGGTTTGCTTAAGGTTTTAGGAAATGCAAAGTTAAAAGGTGACTTACCTAAAGATCTGATTTTAAAGACCTCAGTTGCATTGGTTTGTAATAATCCAGCAACTGCAGCATTACTAGAGGATCTGGGAGCATCAACCTTAAATCTGGCTACTGATTTGTCACTACAACAGATTGCTGCGATTAGATCTCAAGTTGAAATTCCAGTTGATATCTACGTTGAAGGACCAGATGATTTTGGTGGCGCAGTTCGACATTATGAAACCCCAGACCTAGTTAGAGTTGCCGCTCCAATCTATTTGAAGTTCACAATTAGAAACTCCCCTGGACTTTATCCCTCAGGAGCTCATATCCAAGGCTTGGTGGAATCAACGGCTCGTGAGCGAGTTAGAAGAGCTGCAATTAGTAAAGCTATCTTAGATAGGTATGGGTTTAAAAAATAAATGAGTGAATCAACCAATCTAAAACTTTTAATTTTTGGTGGTACGGGTGTGCTGGGAGGTGCGATTGTCTCCAAATTTAAAGAAAAGGGATATCAAACAACCTTTGGGGTTCGAAAGATTACAAATCCAGCAGATCAATTTTTACTGCCAGTTACCGAAGGACCAGTACCAGAGTTACTAAAGGGTCAATTATTTGATGCTGTGATCTTTGCCCAGGGAGCCAATATTAATGATTCGGTAATAAATAACTCTTTAGATGATTTGAATAAATTATTTGAGGCAAATGTAAGTTTCATAAGTGAAACTACTAAAGCACTAATCTCACATAATTTGATTAAACATAAAGGCAAAATCGTAATTTTAAGCTCTTTCTGGGAACAACTAACTCGTCAAGATAAAATGTCATATACAGTTACCAAAGCTGCCGTAGGCGGATTAGTTAGATCAATGGCGGTTGATTTAGGAAATGCAAAAGGTATTTTAGTAAATGGCTTACTACCTGGAGTTGTTGATTCACCAATGGCAAGAGGGTTATTAAAACCAGAACAAATTGAGAGCGTTGAATGGCAAACACCTGGCCATAAGATGGTCATTCCGGCAGATGTGGCAAGTGCTGCATATTTATTAGGGTGTGAAGAAAACACAGCTATATCTGGGCAATCATTATTTGTAGATTACGGTTTTTCAGTGTCCAGAGTGCTTTAGGAATTATCAAGTGGGTGTTGAGTTACTTAACCAAAGCACGGTAGTTGATTACTTGGTTAGTAAAAATTTAATCTCACGCCAAGAAGCTGCTGAGGTTGAGGTTCTAACTGGCGGAGTTTCAAATGTAGTTTTAGCAATCACAACAGAGAGTAAAAAGCTCGTATTAAAGCAAGCCTTGGCTGAATTAGCGGTGAGTGAAAAATGGGAAGCAGATCAAAGGCGAGCCATTGTTGAAGCAGATGCGATAGAACTGTTTCATAAACTTAGCCCTAAACAAGTTCCAAGTTTAGTATTTCTAGATCCTGATCGATTTATTCTGGTTTTAGAACGAGTACCGGTAGGAAGTACTGTGTGGAAATCTGATCTGCTAGCTGGAGTAATTGATCCAGATGTTGGGGCAGTACTAGGCGAAACCCTTGCAACTTGGCACAACTACGGTGAGAAAAACTCTGATGCTAAGGATAAGTTTATGGAGGACTCACTTTTTGAACAGTTAAGAATTGATCCCTTTTATAGGTTTGTGGCCAATAAAAATCTACAGATTGAAGTTTCAATAAGAAAGCTTATAAATGAATTAGAGGGAGATAAAACAACTATTGTACATGGAGATTTTTCTCCTAAGAATATTATGATATCCATGAGCGGAGATGTTTATATTTTAGATTTTGAAGTAACTCATGTTGGAAATCCCCTATTTGATTTAGCATTTTTACTTGCTCATCTTTTATGTAAGTTCTTTCATGCCCCTGATCAACTTCAAGCAAAGCTGCTATCCAATACTGCTAGCGTTTTTGTTAACCATTATCAGAAGTTAAGGCCGGTTGCTCCAACTGTCTATCGGCACGCTGCTTTAATTGCTCTGGCAAGGGTAGAAGGAAAATCCCCAGTTAATTATTTAAGCCCAGATCAGCAAACAAAAATTCAAAAGTTCACTAAAGAAATATTGTTAAGTGATTCTAATATTTCCATTAATAAATTATTTGAAATGGGTGCTCGATGAAGGTAAGTAGGGTATTTGGGTATCAAGTATTAGATTCTCGTGGTCGGCCAACTGTTGCAGCGTCGGTATCTCTAACTGATGGCTCAACGCATACAGCACGAGTTCCATCCGGGGCCTCTACTGGCGCTCATGAAGCTAAGGAAATTAGAGATGCTGGCGGAAAATTTGCTGAAAAGTTTTACTCTGGACTATCAGTTCAACAAGCAGTTACTAACATAAATGAAGTTATTGCGCCAGCATTAATTGAAGAGCAAATTGATTTAGAGAGCATTGATAATCAAATAGTTGAATTAGATCCAACTGAGGATCACTCTCGGTTAGGAGCAAATGCAACACTTGCAGTCTCATTGGCAGGTGCGATCGCAGCAGCTCATTCACAGAATAGATCACTGGCTAGATTCTTCTCGCCAGAGGGTCCATTAACTATTCCAATGCCAATGGTAAATATTCTCTCTGGTGGTGCGCATGCAAATCGGACTTTAGATATTCAAGATGTTTTAATTGTTCCAACTGGTGCTGCATCATTCACACAGGCACTTTCTTGGATAGTCGCAGTACGTGAGATGGCTGCAAAGCTAGGAAAGGAATCTGGCTACATCACAAACCTGATTGCCGATGAAGGCGGAATTGCAATTGCTTTTGACTCTGCGGAAAAAGCGTGTGATTTTGTAGTTAATGCAATTGAGAAAACTGGGCTTAAAGTCGGAAATGAGGTAAGCCTGGCGCTTGATATTGCATCAACCCAATTTTTTGATGGCAAAAACTACAATCTAGCAAATTTAAATAAGAGTTATTCCCAGAGTGAATTTATTCATTACATAAATAACTTGGTATCAAGCCAGCCAATTATTTCCATAGAAGATCCCTTTGCCGAAGATGATTGGAGTTCTTGGCAAGAGTTTATGAATATTGCACCTAAAAATCTGCAGATTTTAGGTGATGATTTGTTGACCACAAATTTAAACCGATTGAATAGAGCGATTGCAGAAAAAAGCGCTAATTCAATATTGATCAAAGCAAACCAAAATGGACTAGTAAGCGCTACTCTTAATGTTTTAAAGCAGGCTCGGGCAAATAACTTCAATACTGTTGTTTCTGCTAGATCTGGCGAGAATGAAGACTCGTGGCTGGCTGATTTAGCCACAGGTTGGAATGCCGGGCAGATTAAAGTTGGTTCAACTCATGGCTCTGAAAGAAATTCAAAATGGAATAGATTGTTAGAACTTGAAGTTATAGAAAATACCAGATTTATAAATCCTTTTAATTAATGTGAATGGCGCGGTACATAATCACCACTGCCACCAACTAAGAAATCTAAGTCAGCGCCCAAGTGGGCCTGTTGAACATGCTCAATGTACATCTTGCTCCAACCACGATCTGCTTTAGGTTTTGGAGCAACCCAAACAGCTTTTCGCTTTGCTAATTCTTCATCTGAAATCAATAAATTTAATTTACGATTTGGAACATCAATCTCTATTTCATCGCCATCTTCGACAAACGCTAGTGGACCACCTGCAGTTGATTCAGGGGAAACATGTAAAACAACTGTTCCATATGCAGTTCCACTCATTCTGGCATCTGAAATTCGAACCATATCAGTTACACCTTGTTCTAGCATTTTCTTTGGCATAGGTAAATTACCTACCTCAGGAAAACCTGGATAACCTCTTGGCCCTGAATTTTTCAACACTAAAACTGTGTCTGGTGTAACCGGTAAATCTGGATCATCTGCAACTTTTAAATACTCCTCAATTTCATTAAATACCAGTGCTTTTCCTTTGTGAGTTAAAAGTTTTGAAGAAGCTGCAGATACTTTAATTATTGCGCCATCTGGAGCAAGTGAACCCCTTAGGACTGCAATGCCTGCTCCAGCTGCTTGGAATGGTTTATCAGCTGGTGTAATCACTTCTTTGTTCCAGTTTTCAGCGCCATGAATATTTTCTTCTACGCTCTTGCCAGTCACAGTAACATGATCAGTGTGAATCAAATTTGATATTTCTTTCATTACAGTTGGTACACCACCTGCGTCAAAAAATTCTTCCATTAAAAACTTACCACTCGGCATCATATTTGCTATAACTGGAACATTTCTACCTAACTTATCAAAATCTTCAAGACTTAAAGGAACTCCGACTCGACCTGCAATTGCTAATAAGTGAACCACCGCATTAGTTGATCCACCAATTGCAGCTAAAATTTTTATGGCATTCTCAAAAGCTTTCCTGTTTAATATCTTTGAAATTTTTAGATCTTCTTCCACCATTTTCACAATGCGCCGTCCCGATAGATGGGCTAGAGCAAATTTACGTGAGTCGACTGCTGGAATTGCCGCTGCCCCAGGTAATTGCATTCCTAAGGCTTCCGTTACACAAGCCATTGTTGAAGCCGTTCCCATAGTCATACATGAACCTTGGCTTCGCGCAGAACAAGATTCCATTGCCATAAACTCTTCAAAACTTATCTTTCCACTTCTTACTTGCTCACTATATTTCCAAACTAAAGTGCCAGATCCGACGGCTTGCCCTTGATAGCGACCATTTAGCATTGGTCCACCAGTAATCATTAGGGTTGGTAAATCAACACTTGCTGCTCCCATTAATAATCCGGGAGGAGTTTTATCGCAATTACCAAGAAGCACTACACCATCTAATGGATGAGAACGTATTAATTCTTCAACTTCCATCGCCAACATATTTCGATAAAGCATTGTGGTTGGACGCTGTAACGACTCACTGAGTGACATAGCCGGAAACTCAAGTGGGAAGCCACCAGCCTCCCATACTCCTCGCTTTACTGCTTCTGCGACGTCATTTAAAGATCCATTACAAGGATTTAACTCAGACCAAGTATTTGCAATTCCAATTACAGGTCGACCATCAAAGACATCTGGTGCATAACCTTGGTTGCGAAGTCGCTCACGGTGGATATAACCACCTTTATCTTTTAATCCAAACCAGTATTGGCTGCGGCGATCAAACTTTTCTTCGCTCACGCTAGGCCACAATCCAATCTTTGGACTCTCAAATACTGAGAAAAATCCTATGTTAGGGTTTTCTCATTCTAGTTCAAATATAGTAAAAATTCATCTCAGATAGATAAGAAGGTAAAAATGAGAATCGCCCGCCTAGGAGAGTTTAACCGAGAAAAGCCTGTGGTGATTGTTTCTGATACAGAGGCAGTTTTGGTAGATGATTTAATTAAGGATTTTAATCGAATTGAATTAGAAAATGGTGCAATCTCAAAGTTAGAAAAAGCAGACCTTAGCATTAGACCAAAAGTTAAAATTGCAGATTTTAGAATTGGATCACCAGTTGCCCGACCTACAAAAGTAATTTGTGTTGGATTAAATTATGCAAATCATGCTGTTGAATCCGGCATGACACCTCCTGCTGAACCAGTAATTTTCATGAAAGCGCCAGATACTGTAATTGGGCCAAATGATGATGTTGTAGTTCCACCAAATTCTTTAAAAACTGATTATGAAGTTGAGTTGTGTGTGGTTATTGGTAAAAATGCGCTTTACTTGAAATCACCTGAGCAAGCTTCTGAATACATTTTAGGTTACACAATTTCACAAGATGTTTCAGAGCGCCACTGGCAGGTTGAGCGCAGTGGACAATGGGTTAAAGGAAAATCCTTTCCAACATTTAATCCAATGGGGCCGTGGATTGTAACGGCAGATGAATTAGCAAAGAATGGACTAGACCCTAATAACCTTGCACTAAGTTGCACAATTGATGGCGAAGTTCGGCAAAACTCAAGAACCAATGATTTAATCTTTGGAATAAATCATTGTGTTTGGTACATCTCGCAATTTATGGAGCTAAAGGCTGGAGATGTAATTAATACCGGAACCCCAGAGGGTGTTGGTATGGGATTTAAGCCAGAAAAATACCTAAAAGGTGGAGAGAATATAATTACAACTATTGAGGGAATTGGAACAATTAAGAATAAAGTAGTTAACTACAAGTAATTAGCTAATTGCCTTACTAGTTCTCACAGAATTTACTACCCGCTCAATTGCATATGGGTTTGAGTTTTGTAACTCAATAGGCAGCTGATTATCAGGGAAGTTCTGATAAACAACTGGTCTAACAAACCTATAAATTGCATCCAAACCAACTGAGGTTGTATGGGTTGAAGATGCTGGCCATTGGCCACCATGGTTTTGTGCGGCTGTGACTGAAACAGCAGTCGGAAAGCCATTCCATATCACTCTGCCAGCAATTTGGGTTAATTGATTTACAAGTTCCTTTACATCCTCATTATCACCTGCATGGATAGTTGCAGTTAATTGCCCCTGCATAAATTTTGCAACATTCAAGTACTGATCAAATGGTGCTCGAATAATCACTGAAGTTGGTCCGAAGTGTTCTTCAAGTAGATCTGCATGCTGACCTACCTCTGACCAATTCGAAATAAAAATATTTGGTGTAACCCCAAAACCTTCAGAATTTGTGACTCCTGAAATTACCTCTAATCCTTTCGATGTTGAAAGTTTGGCAGTTGCATCATTGAATCTCTTTGCAATTGCCTTATTTAGTAAGGGCGAAACCATTTGTTGTGATACATAAGATCTAACTTGATCAATGAACTTATCACCTACTGAATCATTAGGAATGATAATTATTCCTGGCTTAGTGCAAAATTGTCCTGACCC
>CAIUBS010000107.1 GCA_903897475.1 uncultured Actinomycetes bacterium
GCAACAGTAATTGTCCTAGTTGGACCATTTCGATGCTTAGCCACAATTAGATCTGCCTCACCTGATCGATTTTGGGAATCATATAAATCCTCACGGTGTAGCAAAATAACAACATCTGCATCCTGTTCAATCGAGCCAGATTCACGAAGATCAGAAAGCATTGGCTTTTTATCGGTTCGCTGTTCAGGTGAGCGATTTAGCTGAGAGATTGCCACAACTGGCACATTTAACTCTTTAGCTAATAACTTAAGTTGACGTGAGAACTCAGAGACTTCTTGCTGGCGATTTTCTACTCGCTTACCACTAGTCATTAACTGCAAATAATCAATCACAATTAACTTCAAATCATGGCGTTGTTTTAATCGTCTAGCTTTTGCTCTAATCTCCATTAAAGATAGGTTTGCTGAGTCATCAATAAATAATGGCGCATCTGAGATCTCTCCCATACGCCTTGCCATCTTTGACCACTCCTCTTCACTTAAACGACCTGAGCGAATGTTGTTTAGTGGAACTCTGGCTTCAGCAGAGAGCATTCTCATTGTGATCTCAGATTTACTCATTTCAAGTGAAAAAATAACTGAGGTCTCACGTTTATGAATGGAGGCATAACGCGCAATATCTAGACCTAAGGTGGATTTACCAACTGCAGGACGTGCTGCAAGCACAATCATATTTCCTGGATGAAAACCATTTGTTAGTGCATCTAAATCTTTAAATCCAGTTTTAACTCCTTGGCCAACAACACCAGCTGAAATTTTTTCAATCTCATCATATGCATCAGGTAGTAATTGAGAGAGTTGAACATAATCATCTGACTCTCGTCGCTCTGTTACTGCATAAACCTCAGCTTGGGCTTGATCAACTGCATCATCAACTTCACCCTCATCTGTGTAACCAAGTTGAACAATCTTGGTACCGGCCTCAACTAATCTGCGCATAATTGCGCGCTCTCTAATTATTTTTGCGTAGTATCCAGCATTTGCTGCAGTTGGAACTGATGAAATCAGTGTGTGAAGATAAGGTGCACCACCTGCTCTTACTAAATCACCACGTTTAGTTAACTCACTTGCAACTGTTACTGGATCTGCTGGCTCACCGCGGCCATATAAATCAACAATGGCATCATAAATTAATTCATGAGCTGGGCGATAAAAATCTCGCTCTCTTAATATTTCAACTACATCACTAATTGCATCTTTTGAAAGCAGCATGCCACCTAAAACTGATTGCTCAGCAATAACATCTTGTGGTGGGGTGCGCTCAAACTCAGCCGGTGCATTACGTGATCGACCGGAATTATTTGGAAACTCTGCGATGCTCATACTCAAAGCCTCCCATCTGCCACTGACAATCAAGTGAAAAACTATTTAAATTCAATACTTTTACGCACAACTTTTACCTAGTAGCCAAAGATAATCTCTATTGCTAGATACTGGTAAAACAGCATTTCAGCCTGTGCACCGGCCTGTGTAGAAGGTTGTATAAATCTGTTAATAAGTAGTGGATATAGCTGTGGGTAAGTAAGTGGATATAGTGGATAAGTTTTTAATTTGTTGCAAATCAAGCGTTAAAAATCTTATTTACCTGTGGAGAAAAATATATTTGCTTATCTCATTATTTGATAAATCAAATAAAAAAGCCCTCCTGATTTGGAGGGCTTTTTTCTAACCTTATTTACTTATCAGAGACCACAACAATTGGCACATTAGCAATTACAGCAGATTCAAGTGCAATCTTAACTGTGTACTTACCAACCTTTTTGATGTGCTTATCCATCTTGATTTTATGACGATCAACAGTCTCACCTGTTGCAGTTTTAATTGCGGCCACGATTGCCTTGTCAGTTACTGAACCAAACATAGTTCCAGAGGAGCCAACCTTGACCTTAACAATTACATTTGCACTTTCTAACTTATTTTTGATCTCTTTGGCATGATCTAAATCGCGGATCTCTCTAGCAGTGCGAGCGCGCTTGATGCCATCAATCTGGCCTTCACCGCCCTTGCTCCACACAATTGCATTGCCACGTGGTAGCAAAAAGTTACGGCCGTAGCCATCTTTAACAGTTACTACATCGCCAGCATTTCCAAGACCTGGTACTTCACGAGTAAGGATTAATTTCATTTTTTAATTATCTCCTTATCGCGCAGTTGAGGTGTAAGGCAGAAGCGCCATCTCACGGCTATTTTTAACCGCGGCAGCTACTGCACGTTGATGTTGA
>CAIUBS010000108.1 GCA_903897475.1 uncultured Actinomycetes bacterium
CAGGAGATTGATTTAGTAGTAGCAGATCTATCTTTCATATCTTTAAAAATAGTATTGCCCGCACTTATTGATGTGGCGAAGGAGGAAGCCGATTTTTTAGTTATGGTTAAACCTCAATTTGAAGTTGGCAAAGAGAAATTAGGTGCAGGTGGTGTTGTTCGAGATGCCACTCTTCGAAAAGAAGCGGTGGCAGCTGTTGCAGATGCTGCTTTTTCTCTCGGTTTAGGCTGCTTAGGAGTAGTGGCAAGCCCACTTCCTGGCCCAAGTGGCAATGTCGAGTACTTTCTGTGGTTGAGCAAAGCAGGTGAGCCTCTATTAGAAGTAGATTTAGATCTTGCGATTGAAAGGGGGCCAGCATGAGCCAAGTTGTTAAATCAGTTTTGTTAGTCGTTCATCCAAATCGCCCCGAAGCTATCGCTACCGCGAAAGATTTGTCTAAATTATTGAGTGCAAAACAAATTGAGGTTTTCTCGACTCTACCAAATCTTTCAATTAATGAATTTTCCAATGAAAAAATAGATTTAGCAGTTGTTCTTGGTGGTGATGGCACCATGCTTCGTGCTGCTGAAATCTTCCGCGGAAAAGGTGTGCCAATTCTCGGCATTAATTTAGGCCATGTTGGCTTCTTAGCTGAGATTGAAAAACCATCACTTGATGAAATAGTAGCGGCGATTGCGGGTGCAACTTTTTCAATCGAGGAGCGGATGAGTTTGAATTATCAATTGATTCGCGATGGTAAATTATTAAAATCTGGTTGGGCATTAAATGAGGTCTTGGTGGAACGAAATGATCACCAGATGATTGACACCTTTGTCCAAATTGATCATCGACCGCTTTCTCGATGGTGGTGTGATTCAGTAATTTGCGCAACTCCAACTGGATCAACAGCCTATGCCTACTCCGCTGGTGGGCCAGTGGTTTGGCCGGAGGTAGATGCGCTAGTACTACTTCCGTTAGCGGCCCACTCGCTATTTTCACGCCCTATGGTGGTCTCACCTAGATCTGAGATTGTTTTGGATTTAGGCAGTGATTCAGCAGATTTAAATGCTGATGGGATTAGAAGAATTACTTTGCAGAAAAATGATCGAGTGATATTGACCAGCGATAAAGAGGATGTGTTGTTGGCACATATTAAACCTGCCACTTTTACTGATCGCTTGGTTGCTAAATTCAAATTGCCAGTTGAGGGTTGGCGTGGGCAGTAAGAAAGTTGTTAAAAGTAGGTTAGAAGAGATTTCGATTAGATCCTTAGGTGTTATCGAGTCATCAAATATTGAATTCAAACCTGGCTTAACTGTGTTAACTGGTGAAACTGGGGCCGGTAAAACCATGGTACTCACGGCTTTAGGTTTGGTACTGGGTAACAAATCAGATTCAGATTTAGTAAGACAAGGTCAAGAGCGGGCAATTGTTACTGGAAAATTCGCAGTACCAAAAGAATTAGCAGCACAAATCATTGATGCTGGGGGTGAGGTTGAGGATGAAAGTGTTGTTATCAGTCGAACTGTTAGCACTGCGGGTAAATCTCGGGTTCTAGTAGGTGGAGTAGTTTCATCGGCGGCTGCAGTTTCATCCTTTGCTAATTCTCTAGTTGAAATTCATGCCCAAACATCATCTTCTAAATTAACCAAACCAGGTGTTGCCAGAGAGTTATTAGATCGTTTTGCCGGATTAGAGCTAGAACCTTACCAAGAGATCTTTGAGCAGTATCAACAGATGAAGCAAAGAATTATTGATTTAAAGGAGCAGTTGTCTCAAGCGGATCGACAAATCGCAGAGCTCTCTGAGTTAGCAGATCAGTTTGCAAAATTGAACCCAAAATCTGGCGAGCTTGCTGAAATTGAAAATGAGCTTGAGAAGCTAGGGTCAGTTGAGCTTTTAAATCAGGCAGTTTCATCAGCTCTAAATCTTTTTGAAAATGAGGATCTTTCAGCGTTGAACATGCTGCAGCAAATAAGAAAAAGTTTAGATCA
>CAIUBS010000109.1 GCA_903897475.1 uncultured Actinomycetes bacterium
GCAGTGCTTGAGTTGGGTGTTCATGTGTTCCATCACCTGCATTTATAACCGTTGCTTGAATCCATTTTGAATCAGCAAGACGTTTTGCTGCACCACTACTGCCATGTCGTATAACCACAGCATCAGCACCCATCGCTTGTAGAGTCTGAGCTGTATCTTTCAGGCTTTCACCCTTGCTGACGGAGGATCCCTTAGCAGAAAAGTTAATAACATCAGCAGATAATCGCTTTGCTGCAGTCTCAAAACTAATTCTGGTTCTAGTAGAGTCCTCAAAGAATAAATTCACAACGGTCTTTCCACGTAGTGTGGGTAATTTTTTATTTGGGCCATCGGTAATTGCAGCTAACTCTTTTGCTGTAGCCAAAAGGCTTAGCGCATCGTTTTTACTCAAATCCTCTGCGGATAGTAGATGTGCACTTTTCATTTGATTAACTCCACCAAATCCTCTTGATCAAACTCAGTCAAATGAACCTTTACACTCTCACTCTTTGAAGTTGGAATATTCTTACCGACATAATCGGCCCGAATCGGAAGCTCGCGATGTCCTCGGTCAACAAGCACAGCGAGTTGCACACTTCTTGGACGCCCCAGTTCACCAATTGCATCTAGTGCAGCTCTAATTGTTCTTCCAGAGAACAGGACATCATCGACTAAAACTAGATCCTTGCCCTCAATTCCACCCATTGGAATCTTGGTTGGTAGAAGTGGCTTTGGTGGACGCATCCTTAAATCATCTCGATGCAAGGTAATGTCGAGGATTCCGGTTGCAACCGGGGCTTCAATTTCTGCAATGAAGCTACTTATTCGATTGGCTAGGTATGCTCCGCGGGTTGGTATACCCATTAAAACTAAATTGCTAATTCCTTGATTATGTTCGATTATTTCATGAGAAATACGTTTAATGGCGCGCTCTATGTCGCTGCTAGATAGCAAAATACCCATTTACTTCTCCTTCGCCGCCTCTCTGGACGGATCGTTAAAGGAACGGCCGTATATTAGCAGAGAGATTGTGGATATCTAAAATCATTAAATTCTGGGTGTGGCTAATCTTCAACCTATGAACACAAATAATCCAGCACATCGACTAAGAGAAATCAGAAAATCAAAAGGGTGGAGCCTGCAAGATGTCGAGCACCACTCAAATGGAAAGTGGAAGGCCGTGGTCATCGGCTCCTATGAGCGGGCTGATCGAGCTATATCACTAAAGAAAGCTATCGCATTGATGGGGTTCTATGGAGTACCTATTACTGAACTATTTCCTGAGATAACCACCCAAGTTAGTGCGCGCAGTATCAGTGTAAATCTAAGTAAATTGTTGGAGTCAACGGACAATAAGTCACAGATACTCCAAAAGTTTACAAAAAGTATTAGTAATAGAAGAAAGGATTGGAATGGACAGATTCTGACCATCCGAGCCAATGATCTTCAATTCCTAGCAATGCAGATTGACGAAAGTGAAGCAGATGCTCTGGACTGGTTAATCGAGTCGGAACTCATCCATGTTTAAAGTGCGATTGAATCCTTTAACTTTACTATTCGACCTAGCACACCATTGATGTAATTAGAGGATTCATCTGTCGAGAGGCTTTTTGCCAGCTCCACTGCTTCGTCACAAGCAATTTTTAGATCTATCTCTGCAACCCACAGGATCTCATAAATTGCGATGCGCAAAATATTTCTATCAATTGCAGGCATCCGATCCATATCCCAATCTTGAGCATAGGTTGTGATCAATTCATCGATCTTGAGTAAATGCTCGGCC
>CAIUBS010000110.1 GCA_903897475.1 uncultured Actinomycetes bacterium
CTAGAGATTTAAGTTTAGGTAAAGTAAATGGTGAAATAACGAAAATTGATTTTTATGGTCATGATGCAATGGTCGAAATTTCAGTTGCAAATGAGTCGGTACAGGTGAGAATTCCAGGTCCATTAAGTTTTGCAGCCGGTGAAAAAGTCTCATTGGAACATGTAGGGCCAATAAGATTTTTTGCTAACGCCAAATCTGATTAAATCGGGGCTCTTACCCGGTGGGGTCATTAATCCCAATCAAGTATTGGATGCTTAAGGCGCAAGATAAGTAACAATTACTTTATATACACCCTGTAACTTCTACTCGCTAAAGATTTGGGCATTTGCCAACCCAACCCCCCATTGATATGTCAGTAGGTTGTAACTAGACTCTCGCACAATTGATTTCGAAGTTAAGCCAAGGAGCTGTTGTGAGAACCCTGCAAAATTTTGTAAACGGTAAGAAGGTAAGTGCTACTTCAGATAAAGTCCAAGATTTAATTAATCCAGCAACTGGTGAAGTTTTTGCCAAAGCACCAGTATCTAATGCCGCCGATGTTGACAAAGCGATGCAGGCAGCAGCCTCTGCATTTGAGGTATGGAAGGAATCCACACCAGGAGAGCGTCAGAAAGCTATAAATAAAATTGCAGATGCAATTGAAGCTAGAAGTGAAGAGTTGATTGGAATTGAGTCCGAAAATACCGGTAAGCCGATTGCTGTAACTCGAGCAGAGGAGATCGGTCCAATGCTTGATCAAATTAGATTTTTTGCTGGGGCGGCCAGAAATTTAGAGGGTAAATCAGCAGCTGAATACTTTAAAGGTCACACATCATTTATTCGTCGTGAACCAATTGGTGTTTGCGCTCAAGTAACGCCGTGGAATTAT
Organism: uncultured Actinomycetes bacterium; assembly: GCA_903897475.1. GTDB lineage: Bacteria > Actinomycetota > Actinomycetes > Nanopelagicales > Nanopelagicaceae > Nanopelagicus. The sequence continues at coordinate 869 of CAIUBS010000110.1, forward strand.
CCGATGATGATGGCGGTATGGAAGTGGGCACCAGCAATTGCTGCTGGAAACACCGTGGTTTTAAAACCAAGTGATACCACACCAGTTTCAACATTATGGATGGCAGAGTTAATGCAGGAGTTTTTGCCAGAGGGTGTAATAAATGTTGTAGTTGGCGATCGTGACACTGGTAGAGCTTTAATTGAACATGAAATTCCACAAATGGTCTCAATTACCGGTTCAGTAAGAGCTGGTATGGAGGTGGCATCAAGTGCTGCTAAAGATCTTAAGAAATTACATTTAGAGCTGGGTGGAAAAGCACCAGTTGTCATATTTGATGATGCAAATTTGCAAGCAGCCTGTGAGTGGATTGCAGTAGCTGGTTACTTCAATGCCGGACAAGATTGCACCGCTGCAACTAGAGTTTTAGTTGAAGCTAGCGCATATGAAGATGTAGTAGCTCTTCTTTCTGAGCAGGCCAAGAATGTAATTAAAGTTGGTATGCCAGATGAGGATGTTTTAGTTGGCCCAGTAAATAATGCAAACCAGTTAGCACGGGTTCAAGGATTTTTAGATCGCGTACCAGCTCACGCTCGAGTTACTGCTGGCGGTAGTGCAATTAAGCGACCTGGTTACTTCTGGAATCCAACAGTGGTTGCTGATTTAAAGCAGAGTGATGAGATGATTCAAAATGAGATATTTGCTCCGGTTATTACGGTACAGAAGTTCACTGATGAGGCAGAAGCTGTGCGATATGCCAATGGCGTTAAGTATGGCTTGGCATCTAGTGTTTGGACTAAGGATCATGGCCGAGCAATGAGAATGGCGAAGGCTTTTGATTTTGGTTGCGTGTGGATAAATACCCATATTCCTATGGTGGCTGAGATGCCACATGGCGGATTTAAGCACTCAGGCACTGGCAAAGACCTTTCGGCTTATGGATTTGAGGAATACACTCGCATCAAACATGTGATGACTAACCTAAACGCCTGATAGATTTCCCCACACTCCCTACTACCATCTAGAGAAGAAGAAAGTGAACCAATGAAGAAAGATAAACAATCTCTCTCCCCAGAAGCTCGTGCAATTATTAGAGCGCAAATGTCTCGTAGAACATTATTTGCTGGAGTTGGCGCAGTATCTGCAGCTGGATTATTAGCAGCATGCGGAACAGGTTCATCTACTGGATTAGAAGCGGTAGTAGATGTAAGTGATTCAGAAAAGATTGTTAGGTGGGCAAACTGGCCACTTTATTTAGATTTCAATGAGGATACAAAGGTTTATCCAACACTTGCTGCCTTTGAGCAGAAGAGTGGAATCAAGGTAACTTATGAAGAAGCAATTGATGACAACAATACATTTTACGGAAAAGTACAAGGCCAGCTTTCAATCGGATCTGATATTGGATACGACATTGTTACGCCAACGGACTGGATGGCAGCTAGATTTATTGAACAGGGATATGCCCAAAAACTTGATGCTGCAAATGTGCCAAATAAATCAAATATTCGTGAGGTACTAGCAAATGTTGGATACGACCAGGGTCGCCAGTACTCATTAACTTGGCAATCAGGATTTGCCGGTTTTGGTTGGAATACTCAAAAACTTCCAAAGGGTGTTCGTACTATGGAAGATTTATTTGCTCCAGCAAATAAAGGCAAAGTTGTGGTTCTATCTGAAATGAGAGACACCATCGGTGTGATCATGCTTTACCAAGGCGTAGATCCATCATCTAACTTCACTGAAGATCAATTTATGAATGCTGTAGATTTCTTTAAGCAAAAAATTGCTGATGGATTTATCCGCCAAGTAAAGGGTAACTCCTACTCAGAGGATCTAAAGCGTGGCGATGCTAATGCCGTAATTGGTTGGTCTGGTGACATATTTATTTTGCGTGCTGAAAGTGAAGGCAAGTTTGACTTTGCTATTCCTGAATCTGGCGGAACTTTGTGGAGCGATAACATGTTGATTCCATCAACTTCAACCCATAAGAAGAACGCTGAAAGCTTAATGAATTACTACTACGAGCCAGCTGTTGCAGCTGAAGTTGCAGCTTATGTTAATTACATCTGCCCAGTAGAGGCAGCACAGCCTGAATTAGAAAAGATTGATCCAGAGCTTGGAAACAGTCCTTACATATTCCCAGATTCTGCAACTTTGGCAAAGGTTAAGGTATTTAGATCTCTATCTGCAGATGAGGCCACTAAGTTCCAAACAGCTTTTGACGAAGCTATCGGCAATTAAAGTTCCGATAAGGATCTAGTATGGCGAACACTAAAGTCTCGCAAGATACTGGTGACTTAAAGTTAGATAGAGTTTCCAAGTACTACGGAGACTTTTGCGCTGTTGATGATCTGTCATTATTAGTTCCAGATGGATCTTTCTTTGCTTTGCTTGGACCATCTGGTTGTGGCAAAACTACAACCTTAAGAATGATTGCCGGCTTAGAAGAGCCATCTGCAGGTACTATTTCAATTGGCAGTACCGATATTACAACTCAAAAATCCTATCGTCGAAATGTAAATACGGTTTTTCAAAATTATGCACTTTTCCCACACCTAACAATTTTTGAAAACATTGCTTTTGGTCTTCGTCGCAGGGGCTTAAAGGATGTCAAAAATGAGGTGGATAGCGCTCTAAATCTTGTGGAGTTAGCGCATCTTGCAGATCGCAAGCCAAATCAACTATCAGGTGGCCAGCAACAAAGAATTGCAGTCGCTAGAGCAATAGTTAATCGGCCAGAGGTATTGCTGCTAGATGA
>CAIUBS010000111.1 GCA_903897475.1 uncultured Actinomycetes bacterium
ATAAAAGCTTGCGCTACATATCCAAAGGTTGTACCAATACCTAATAGAGCAAGATCACTTTGTGAAATTTGCCCCAATACAAATTCATCCTTTGAAGTCAATAGCCAGGCAAATAAGGCAATAGCAATTGTGTTATTTAGTGCAGGTGCCCACATCATTGGACCAAATTTGCCTTTAGCATTTGTAATTTGTCCAAGCAAAGCAAATAATCCTAGGAAAAATATTTGCGGTAGGCAGTACCTCATTAAGGTAACTGTGGTATCAAACTCCACCCGACCTGCGTACTCAGGTGCGTATATATTTACGATTTGAGGAGAAAATATAACTCCGATTAATGTTAATAAGAAAAGAAATGTAATTGTTAAAGTAAATAATCTTGAGATAAAAGCTTTTCCACCATCTAAATCTCGCAAGGATCTAACTATTTGGGGCACAAAAACTGCAGTTAGCGCACCACCTATAAGAAGGTTATATAAAATATTTGGCATGGTGTTAGCGACGTTGTAGGTATCACCTAATATTGCAGTTCCAAGTAGGCCAACTATTAACAGGTTACGAATTAATCCAGTGATTCTCGAAACTATTGTGCCGGCTGCCATTACTGAACTTGCGCGCAGAAGTTGATTATCAGACATTTTTTCGCCGCCTTACTCTGCGCCAACTTTGCACCATAGCAGCAACAATTAAAAGTACTGCAGCACCTAAAGTTATCCAGGTAGCAACTGGACTAATAACAGAAAGATTTAAACTTATATTTACTGGATAGCCGACAGGTTTATTCTCTAGATTTGTCAGCTGTGCTAATAAGCCTGAGCTACCTGAAGCCAGAGCTTTAATTGGCAGCAACACTTGTCGTTTTTCTTCACCGGCAATTTCAATACTATCTACCGAACTTACAACTACCTTGCTATTTATAGCTCTTGTACTTAGCTTTACTTTTACTGGAGATTTAAAGTTGTTTATAACAGTAACTGGTAACTCCTGCTTTTCGGAGGTAACAGTAAATTTTGTACCAGTAATTTTTAATTTACTTCTATATTTTGTAACTAATTTATCAAAATCTCTGGTTAAAAACTCTAGATCAACCTTGTTTATTTTGGTATTTAACAGCTGCGCTAAGCGTAATTGAACTGGATCTAACTCCTTTTTGTCTACCAGACTTGATAACAAATCAATTTGCCTCTGAGCATATTGAAAAACACTTATTTGATAGCGGTTTAACTTTTGCTGGCCAGGATTTGTGGTGCTTGCATTAATAGTGGCCCTACCAAGTACTAAATCTAGTTGCATTTTCCCAACTGCATTCAGATATTCAACCTGCTTAGGTATTAATTTATTTACCCAAAAAGTAGATGGATTACCGTAAGTGAGCGCATAAACTTTTTCAAATTTTGTTACCTTAACAAATTGAGCCAGCCAATCTTGAGCTATCTGCTGTCCAGTTGGTGTTTGTCCATTACTAATTCCATACCCCTGACTCATAGCAACAATTTCATCAATCGTTGAAGGATCCACTAGCCAAGTTCGAATACCTCTTACTGGATTAAAAACTAGTGAACCAATCTCACCAGATGGCAATAATTTGGTTGCTAATTGGTCATCAATAAACACCCCACTACTTAATCGATGGGTAGGCTCTGAAATTTTTACCTCTTGAGCAGCATAAGCAGTTGAGTTAATCAGTACTGGGTTAATCAAAAACAAAGAGAGAGCAACTATAAGAGACTTTCTCACGGGGATAGTTGTCCTGATTTTGCAATTAGTTTTCTTTCATCTGGATAAGCTAATTTTGAAACAATCTCTTCTAATGGAAACCAAGCCACATCATCAACCTCAGTTACTTGCGGTGCTAATTTGCCGCCGACTTCAGTAAAGAGATAATGATGGACTGTTTTGTGAATTCTTTTTCCGCTAGCCATAAACCAAAAATCAATTACACCTAGAGATCTAGTGATCTCACTTTTTATTCCAGTCTCCTCCGCTACTTCACGAATAGCAGCTTGCTCAGGCGATTCACCATCTTCAATGTGTCCCTTTGGTAGTGACCAAAGCAATCTTTCATGTGAGGCATCTTTTGGATCTAGTCTGCCAATTAACAATCCTTTAGTCCCAGTTTTATCAACTACTAATCCACCAGCACTTACTTCATCAACTCGTTTGGCATATTTTGGGCGAGCAGAATTCTTATTTGCTCCGCTATTTTTATTATTTTTGCGGTTGCTTGAATTATGTTTTTTAGCGGGCTTACCAGAACCACTATTTTGTGCACCCTTACGGGTACTGGTTAAATCCTGATTGCCACCCGCATTAGATGCTGGGGTCATAAGTTAAGGATACTGCCCTTGTAGATTTCTTCCCAATAAACACCGAATTACAAACCACATACTTCTATACCGCGCAGCATTTGCCCACTCTGCTCTAACCTAGTGCTACCGTGAAAACACCATTTGATGCAGCAACCGAACTTGCAATCAGCACACTCACAAAACATGCACCAGAAAGTAGTGAGTTAGCAAAGGCGTTTAAAGCTGAGGGTTTTAAATTAGCATTAGTTGGCGGACCAGTCAGAGATGCAATTTTAGGCAGACTTGGTAATGATTTAGATTTCACAACCAATGCTCACCCAAAAGATTGTGAAAAAATTTTAAATAAATGGGCAGATTCTGTTTGGGATGTAGGAGCAGCATTTGGCACCATTGCTGGTAAAAAAGGTGAAATAACTGTTGAGATTACAACATATCGAAGCGAGAGTTATAAAGCTGATTCTAGAAAACCAGTAGTTGAGTTTGGTGAAAGCATTGAAGGGGATTTATCCCGCCGCGATTTCACAATAAATGCCATGGCACTTGAATTAACTACAGATGTACCAACATTTATTGATCTATATGGCGGGATATCAGATTTACAAAACAAGGTGATCAAAACACCTGGTAAACCTGAAGATTCATTTAGTGATGACCCATTGAGAATGATGCGGGCTGCAAGATTTATGAGTCAATTAGATTTTATGGTTGATCCAAGTGTAATAACTGCCATGAAAAATATGGCAAGCAGACTTGAAATTATTTCTGCGGAGCGAATTCGGGATGAGTTTATTAAAACAATTATGGGCCAAAAGCCACGACTGGGTATTACATTGTTGGTAGAGACAGGCTTGGCTGACATCTTCTTACCAGAGGTTCCAAAGTTAAAGCTAGAAATTGATGAACACCATCATCATAAAGATGTATATGAGCACTCACTTACAGTTTTAGAACAGGCAATTGCATTAGAGGATCGGCTAGGAGGAGCAAATTTAACACTTCGACTAGCAGCGCTATTGCACGATATTGGTAAGCCAAAAACGAGGCAATTAATTGCAGGCGGTGGAGTCTCATTTCACCATCATGAAGTCGTTGGATCGAGAATGTGTAAAGAACGGATGCGTAAATTAAGGTTTGATAACCACATAATTAATGATGTTTCACAACTAGTGTTTCTTCATCTTCGCTTTCATGGCTATGGCTCTGGGGAATGGACTGACTCTGCTGTAAGAAGATATGTAAGAGATGCCGGTGAATTGTTAAATCACCTACACCTATTAACCAGAGCAGATTGCACAACTAGAAATAAGAAAAAGGCCGATTTACTGGCTAAAACTTATGATGAACTAGAGCAGCGAATTGCAGTATTAATGGAGCAAGAGGAGTTGAATAAGGTTCGCCCTGATTTATCAGGGGAGCAAATCATGGAGATTTTAAATCTAAAACCCTCCCCAATGGTCGGTAAAGCTTATGATTTTTTATTGGAATTAAGATTAGAAAACGGTCCATTAGGTGAGGAAAAGGCTAAAGAATACTTACTTAATTGGTGGCAGCAGCAGAAAATTTAGATTTACGCATCAGCACTAATGCTGCAAATAAGTAGAAAGCTGCAATTATCACCGGCAATAATGATGTAACTCCATTATCTGGAAGTAAAAGCGCAGCACCAATTGCACCAGTAACAATTCCAGCATTTACTGCGACATCGTAAAATGCAAAAACCCTTCCTCGGTACTCATCTTTAATTTTGGATTGAACTAGCGCATCATTGGTAACTTTAATTCCCTGACCACATAAGCCAACTAGAAAAGCAGAGCCAATCATGGTGAATTCATTGACTTCATAGCCGTAAATTAATAACGGTGGAATACAGCCGAACATCAAAAATCTCATCCACCGATGTCTGCCAAATTTTAAAACACCATATGGTGAAACAATGGCGCCAAGTGCGATACCTATCCCAGCAATGGCAAGTGCTATTCCAAAACCAGCAAGACCAGCATCAGGATCTGATGGATCATTAAATGTATTGCGCTCAAGTAGTAATGCCATAAGAGTTAGAGCGGTTATGCCACTTCGTTGCATAGCAACACAGGCAATTCCACG
>CAIUBS010000112.1 GCA_903897475.1 uncultured Actinomycetes bacterium
GAGCGGTCAGTACTGGGGTGATTTCCACTAATTAATCGCTGTATTTGACCAGGTAGAGATCAATCTCTACCCTTATCCATCTAACCAGATCTGATTAATGATTTTGGTTCAAAACTAGCAAGGAGCAGATTGTGTACGCGATTGTTAAAGCTGGCGGACGCCAAGAGAAGGTTTCAGTTGGTGAAACCCTGGTGGTTGATCGCTTAGATGCTGCAATTGGCTCATCTGTAACTTTTCCAGCAGTCCTATTAGTAGATGGTGCTGATGTAACAACAGATCCAAAAGCATTAGCAGCAGTAAAGGTCACCGGTGAAGTTCTTGCCGAGCAAAAGGGTCCAAAGATTGCAATTTTAAGATACAAGAGTAAAACCGGATATCGCCGCCGTCAGGGATATCGTTCAAAACTTACTCGCGTAAAAATAACCGGAATTAATAAGTAACTACTAACTAAGGCAGGTGAAAGCAGATGGCAAGTAAAAAGGGTGTCTCCTCCACACGAAATGGTCGCGACTCAAATCCTCAGTACCTTGGCATTAAAAGATTTGCTGGCCAGGTAGTTAAGGGCGGAGAAATATTAGTTCGCCAACGTGGCACCTATTTCCACCCAGGAAAAAATGTTGGTATTGGAAAAGATGACACACTATTTGCACTAGAGGGTGGTTCAGTTGAGTTCGGACGCGCTCGCGGTCGTCGAGTAGTTAATATCGTTCCGGTTTCATAACTTAAGCGGATTATTTAATTGTGGGTCCGCTAACTGCGGGCCCATTTTTATTTTAGTATCTAAAGGAAGGAGTTCACATGACAACCTTTGTTGATCGCGTGACCCTTCATGCCTCAGCGGGCAAAGGCGGAGATGGTTGTGTATCTGTTCATCGCGAGAAATTCAAACCATTAGGTGGTCCTGATGGTGGAAATGGTGGCAGAGGTGGAGATGTTGTTTTAGTTGTCGATGCAGATGTCACAACCTTGTTAGATTTTCATCATTCACCACATAGAAAATCTACTGACGGTAGAAAAGGAGCTGGTGATTTTTGTAATGGGGCTGAAGGAAAAGATTTAATTTTGTCAGTTCCTAATGGAACCGTTGTTAAAGATACCAATGGAAATGTAATTGCAGATTTAGTTGGATTTGGAACAAGATTTATGGCAGCTCAAGGAGGTAAAGGTGGACTTGGAAACGCAGGTCTTGCCAACTCAAAACGGCGAGCTCCAGGTTTTGCATTACTTGGTGAACCAGGTGAGACAAGAACATTATTTTTAGAGTTAAAGAGCGTGGCTGATATTGGATTGGTAGGTTTTCCAAGCGCTGGTAAATCTTCACTTATTGCAGCGATGTCAGCTGCGCGACCAAAAATTGCTGATTATCCATTCACTACTTTGGTGCCAAATCTAGGAGTAGTTCAAGCAGGTGATACTAGATTTACTGCTGCAGATGTACCTGGATTAATACCAGGGGCAAGTCAGGGCAAAGGATTAGGACATGAATTTTTACGCCATGTTGAAAGATGTGCTGCATTAGTTCACGTCTTAGATTGTGCAACCTTAGAGACTGATCGTGATCCAATCAAGGACTTTGATGTTATTGAAGAAGAGTTAAAAGAGTATGGTGGATTAGCAGATCGGCCAAGAATCATTGCCCTTAATAAGATTGATTTACCAGATGGAAAAGCCATGGCAGATATGGTGCAAAAAACTTTGGAAGAGCGTGGTTATCCAGTTTTTCAAGTTTCAGCGGCCTCTCGTGAGGGTGTTCAGGAATTAATTTATGCAATGGCACAAATAATTCAAAAGAGCAGAATTGCGCAAAAAGAAGAACAAGTTACGCGCATTGTCCTGCGACCAATCGCTGTCGATGATGCTGGATTTACTGTAACTGCAAATGAAGATGGTTCATTTAATGTAATTGGTGATAAGCCAGAGCGCTGGGTTAAACAAACTGATTTTGCAAACGCAGAAGCAATTGGATATCTAGCAGATCGACTTGCCTCATATGGTGTTGAAAAAGAGTTATTCAAGCAAGGTGCTAAATCCGGTGATGAAGTAAGAATTGGTTCAGGTGATGAGGCAGTTATTTTTGACTGGGAACCAAGTATTGAAGCTGGCGCAGAGTTACTAGCTGGTCCACGTGGTGAAGATTTAAGACTTTCAACACCTTGGCGTATGGATTTATTGGAAGATGACATTGATCAATTAAGTGATGATGAGATAGAAATGCAATGGGAGTACAATGTAGCCAACCCAAAAAATCCTAGAATTGATGAAGATGTCCATTAATATA
>CAIUBS010000113.1 GCA_903897475.1 uncultured Actinomycetes bacterium
ATACCGCTTTGGTTCGTGCCGGTTTGCACCGAGCTAAGTAATTTATATAATCTTGTAAATGAGTAAGTATCATCCAGTTGAAGTTATGGGCGTTCGAGTTGAGATGCCATCTAATCAACCAATTGTCCTTCTCAAGGAGCTAGATGGAGTTCGGTATCTTCCAATTTGGCTTGGCGCAGTTGAAGCGACCGCTATTGCATTTGCTCAACAAGAAGTTATACCTCCTAGGCCTTTAACCCATGATTTATTTAAGGATGTTTTGGGACAGTTGGGTGCAAAATTAAATACTGTTTATTTAACCGAGATCAAAGATGGAATTTTTTATGCCCAACTCAATTTCCAAGATGGTCCAGCAGTCTCAGCTCGTCCCAGTGATGCGATCGCTTTGGCCCTGAGAATAGGCGTGCCAATTCTGGCCAGCGAAGATCTACTTGAGGCAGCCGGAATTGAGATCCCTGACCAAGCCGAGGATGAGGTTGAGCGGTTCAAAGAGTTTTTGGATCAGATAAAACCAGAAGATTTCCTTAGTTAAGTCCAACCCTAAACCTTTGGTTAAGTAATTCGTGTCGCTGCCTGACCTAGGGGGCAGCCTCTTCTACAATTGGACATTCCCCATAGAATTGAGTCCCCATGACTGAAAATATCGAAGTTGGATATCGCGGAGCTACGGCTTGCGTTGCCGCTGGAATTTCTTATCGTCAATTAGATTATTGGGCGCGTACTGGTTTAGTTGAACCAGGTGTAAGAGGGGCTGCAGGCTCTGGTTCTTCTCGCTTATATGGCTTTAGAGATATTTTGGTTTTGAAAATTGTTAAAAGACTCCTTGATACTGGAGTTTCACTTCAAAATATTAGGACAGCTGTGGAGCATTTGCGCTCTCGCGGCGTATCTGATTTGGAAAGTATCACTTTGATGAGTGATGGTGCCTCAATTTATGAGTGCACAAGCGCTGATGAGATTGTTGATCTTCTTCAAGGTGGTCAAGGGGTGTTTGGAATTGCGATCGGAAAAGTTTGGACTGAGGTCGAAGGATCACTGTCTACATTGCAGGGGGAGAGCTTAAGTGATGGTTCACTAGTAGTAAGTGGTGAAACTAACGATGAACTAGCCCAGCGCAGAAAACTAAAGGGCGCTTAAACCAATTATTATTGCTTCCCTTGAGTAAGAAACGGGGCAGCAATGGCACATAGATCTGATTTTTCTAGCCGTCATATCGGCCCAAATGATTATCAGATAAAAACAATGCTGTTGGAACTTGGTTTTGAAAACCTAGATTCATTTATTAGATCTGTTGTTCCTCAAAATATTCATATAAAAGGTGATATTGAAAAATCTTTGCCCACAGCTATAACAGAAGTAGATGCAATTTCGGAAATTTCTGCAATTGCGAGAAAAAATAAAGTAGTTAAGTCTCTTATAGGAACTGGTTACTACGGGACTATTACCCCACCTGTTGTTTTAAGAAATGTATTGGAGAATCCTGGGTGGTACACCGCATACACTCCTTATCAGCCAGAGATAAGTCAGGGAAGATTAGAAGCAATCTTCTCTTTTCAAACTGCAGTAACTGACCTTACTGGTTTAGCAATTGCAAATGCTTCTATGTTAGATGAGGCAACAGCGGCGGCAGAAGCAATGACTTTAGCCAGAAGAGTCTGGCAGGGAAGTGATGATGCAGCTTTTTTGATTGATAAACAATTGCACCCACATGTTAAAGCAGTGATACAAACAAGAGCAAAACCATTAAAGATTAATGTTGTTGAAAGTGATTTTCACGCAGATGATTTAAATGGCGACATTTTTGCAGCGGTAATTGCCTATCCAGATAGCACGGGCCGAATTAAGGATCCAAGCCAAATTATCCAAATGCTCAAGAGTAAGAGTGCGTTATCCATAATTGATTGCGACCTACTTGCACTGACTCTTTATAAATCACC
>CAIUBS010000114.1 GCA_903897475.1 uncultured Actinomycetes bacterium
ACCAACTGAATTGCTTGCAGTAATAAATCCAAATCATCGCCAACATCATCTGTTACAACACTAGATTTAATTGGAGCATTTATATCAATCCTATAAACAGGTTGCAATTGAGATTTAACATGATTTACAACCGCTTCAATTTCTCGTTCTGAAATGTAAGCGCCCTGAATTCGAACTGGCTTACTAGCTCCCATCGGTAAAAACAATCCATCGCCTTGTCCTACCAATTTTTCAGCACCAGGTGTATCTAAAATAACTCTAGAATCAGCCAAACTGCTTGTTGCAAAAGAAAGTCTTGAAGGCACATTAGCTTTTATCAACCCAGTCACAATATCAACACTTGGTCGCTGAGTTGCCAAAACTAAATGTATTCCTGCAGCTCTTGCTAGTTGAGTAATTCTAACAATTGACTCTTCAACCTCTCTAGCAGCAACCATCATTAAGTCCGCCAACTCATCAACTATTACAAGAAGATATGGATATGGTTCCAAAACTCTTTCACTGCCAGCAGGTGGTATGACCTTTCCAGATTTAACTGCTTTATTGAAATCATCAATGTGTCTAAAGCCAAAGACAGATAGATCGTCATAACGCATCTCCATCTCACGAACTACCCAAGATAAAACATCTGCAGCCTTCTTTGGGTTAGTAATAATTGGGGCAATTAAATGTGGAACACCCTCATAATTGGTTAACTCAACTCGCTTAGGGTCAATTAACACCAAGCGAACTTCATCTGGTGTTGCCCGCATTAAAATTGAAACTACAAGTGAATTAATCATTGACGACTTACCGGCACCGGTTGCTCCAGCTACAAGTAAGTGAGGCATTTTTGCCAAGTTGGCACACAAAAAGGAGCCTTCAACATCTTTGCCTAAAGCAATTAACATCGGATGGGTATCATTTCCAGAAACTGGAGATCTTAAGACATCTCCTAACGCAACAATTTCTCGATCTGAGTTTGGAATCTCTATACCAACCGCAGATTTTCCTGGAATAGGTGAAAGAATTCTAATTTCACCACTAGCTACTGCATATGCAATATTTTTAGAAAGTGCAGAAATTGCTTCAACCTTTACGCCATTACCAAGCTCAACTTCATACCTGGTAACCGTCGGTCCGCGCATAAAACCGGTAACTTGTGCATCAACACCAAATTGATCAAATACTTGTTTTAGTGCAGCGACAACAGTCTCATTTACTTTTGATTTTCCTTTAGCAGCTGGACCGCCACGAAGTAGGTCAAGGGGTGGTAGCTCATACTTAACATCTGATGAAAGTAGTAATTGCTGCGGCCTAGTTCCCTCATTTTTTACTGGTTTAACTATCGGTACTGGTTGGGTTATCTGATCAAAGTCCTCTAATTCAACCTCGTAATCTAAATGTTCTGGTTCAAATTCTTGAACTAAGTCTTTAACTAATGGTGTTTCAAATGGTGGATTTTCACTAATTTCAAAATCCTCTGCGACTAACCGCTCAGCTCGCTTTGCTCTAAAATTTCCAATACCAGATGAGCCAAATTTGAATAATTTACCAAATTGCTTAAATACTCTAGATAGTGGTGTTTTGGTTATCACAAGCAAGCCAAAGATTAAAAATATTACCAAAATTGGAATAGCCAAAACTTCTGTTACAACCGCAATTAATGAAGTTGAAATCGCATAACCCGCTAAACCACCGCCTTCACGTATGGCTGTTGCTCCAGTACCTACCGAGCCATTAACTATATGTATAAGTGCTGTGGTGCTAATTAAGATTAATAAAGTTCCGATAGTTATACGACCTGTATCTCCAGTTTCATCTGGAGAGCTAAATATTCGATAAGCAAAATAAACAAATATAAGTGGAACAAGATATGCCAGTTGACCTACAGCACCAAATAAAAATGAATAAGTTGCCCTGCCTAGGAAATTATCTAAATTAAACCAAATTCCTGCTGAAAAAATTAACGCCAATATAAAGAGAAAGAAGGCTACTCCATCTCGCTGGTGTGCTGGATCGAGTTCTTTAGAGGATCGAAATATAAAGCGAATACCATTTCCTAAAATTTTGGCAACAAACCGCCATAAGTAAGCGGACCCCCTGATTAGTGGTGCAAAAATCCTGAGTTTTGTCGCCGATTTTTTCTTCTTTGCCATAAGAAGACAAGCCTAAGGAATAAGTTAATTACTTGCCTTAATTGGCGCGCACTTTAGGAGAGGAAATTAAAAGACTTAGTTAACTAAACCTCAATTACTAACGGAATAATCATAGGTTTGCGGCGGTGCTCCTCCCCCACCCAACTACCGATTGTCTTGCGAACTACTTGGGATAATTGATGTGTGCCATTAAACCCACCAGCAACTGCTTTACTTAGTGCCTTTTCAATATCACCTTTAACATCATCAAACAAACTTTTATCTTCAGTAAATCCTCTAGCATGAATATCTGGTCCGGCTACGATTTTACCGCTCTGTGAATCTATTACTACAACAACTGAAATAAAACCTTCATCACCTAGAATTCTTCGATCCTTTAGCGAGCTTTCGGTAATTTCGCCAACACTTTGCCCATCTACATACACATAGCCGCAGGGTATGGATCCTGAAATATCGGCATGGCCATTTGCAACATCAATTGTTATCCCATTTTCTGCTATGACAACATTATTTTCTGATAATCCAGATTGCATGGCTAAATCTGCATTTGCTCTCATATGTCGCCATTCACCGTGTACTGGCAAGACATTTTTTGGCTTAACAATCTCATAGCAGTGCAGCAACTCACCTGCAGAGGCATGTCCTGACACATGCACCATTGCATTTCCTTTATGAACAACATGAGCACCAAATCGTGTTAATTCATTTATCACTCTATAAACTGATTTTTCGTTTCCTGGAATTAATGATGAGGCCAGAACAACAGTATCGCCTTTACCTACTCGAATTTCATGATCTCCATTAGCAATTCGTGAAAGAGCAGCTAACGGTTCACCCTGAGAGCCAGTACAAATCAACACTATCTTGTCACCAAAGCTATCAATATCTTTATATTCAACTACTAATCCGGTGGGAACTTTTAAGTATCCCAAATCCTCTGCTAGCTTCATATTTCTAATCATTGATCTACCCACATATGCAACTTTGCGATTTGCTTCTTGAGAAGCATTCAAAACCTGTTGAATACGGTGAACATGAGATGCAAATGAAGTAACTACAACTCTTCGTGGTGTTTTTTCAATTGCTTCTTTTAGGGCAGGGTATATATCTTTTTCTGCAACAGTTAACCCTGGTATATCAGCATTGGTTGAATCTACTAAAAATAAATCAACACCTTCTTTACCTAATCTTGCAAAAGTTTCGAGGTCTGTAGTCTTTCCATCTAGTGGCATTTTGTCCATCTTAAAATCACCCGTATGCAAAATAACTCCTGCAGGTGTTTTAATGGCAACTGCTAGGGAGTCTGGAATTGAATGATTTACGGTTACAAATTCCAAAGTGAATGGTCCAACTTTTTCAATTTGCCCAGCTTTAACTTGTGTCAACGGGGCAGTAATTCGGCGCTCCTTTAATTTTGGTGCAACAAATGCAAGTGTTAATTGAGAACCAATTATTCGTATGTCACTGCGCTCACGTAATAGATATGGAACAGCACCTATATGATCTTCATGGCCATGTGTTAAGAAGATAGCCTCAATGTCATCCATTCGATCTTTAATATATGAAAAATCTGGCAATATTAAATCAATGCCAGGTTGATCATCGCCTGGAAACAAAACTCCGCAGTCAACAATTAATAGTCGTCCTTCGTATTCAAATACGGTCATGTTGCGGCCAATTTCTCCCAAGCCGCCTAGAGCAACAATACGAAGAGTCTTTTTAGCTAACTTAGTTGGATAAGGAAGTCCTGGATGAGGATGATTCATCTAATTATTTTAATTTAACGCCACCAGATTGAAGATCACTCTTTAACTGTACGATTTGAGCTTCGGTTGCATCTACCAGTGGCAATCTAGTAAATCCGCCTGGAAGGCCCATTAGATTTAGGGCTGCCTTTGTCAGAATTGCTCCTTGAGTTCGGAATGTACCAGTAAAAACTGGAAGTAGTTGTTGATGAATTTCAAGTGCCTTTTTTGAATCGCCTGAAAACCAGGCATCTAGCATCGCTCTTAGTTGTGCTCCAACAGTATGTCCACAGACGGAAACAAATCCAACTGCGCCAACAGATAGCAAAGGCAGATTTAAAATATCATCACCGGAATAAACTGGAATTCCACATCGCTTGATAACCCAGGAGGTTGCTGCAGGATTTCCTTTGGCATCTTTTAATGCAGCAATATTTTTGTGTTCTGCTAACTTAACAATCGTATCTGATTCGATCTCAATTCCAGTTCTACCTGGAATGTCATACATCATTACTGGTAAATCTGTTGCATCAGCCATCGCAGAAAAGTGTGCATAGATACCGGCTTGTGGGGGCTTGTTGTAATAAGGAGTTACTACAAGTAAACCATCAGCCCCAGATTTAGCAGCACGTTGTGCTTGTTCGACAGAATGAGAGGTCTCATTATTACCAGCTCCAGCAATAATTTTAATTTTATCACCGACAACCTTTCGAACAACTTTAATAATTTGATCTTTCTCATCATCGGAAGTTGTTGGCGCTTCACCTGTTGTGCCATTTACCGCAATTCCATCATGCCCTGATGTGACTAAGTGTGAAGCAATTTTTTCTAATCCAGCCCAATCAATTTCACCACTTTTTGTAAATGGCGTAACCATCGCGGTAATTAATCTGCCAAATGGTGGCGTAATTTGCATGGCGTAAGGCTACCGCTTATCTATGGTGCTATGCGACCGGATTTTTGGAATGCTCCGTATGTAATTGGCATCAATTTGGCAAACTCTGCTTCCATTTTCTCCGCAACCATCTCTATTTCTCGCTGGGGATACGAAGGAAAATGTGAACCTTCTCTTGCAGTCCTTAAGGATAAAAAATTCATTAGAGCTCTGGCATTCATGGTTACATACATAGATGAATAGAGGGTTACTGGTAGAACTGCTCTAGCAACCTCTCGTGCTACACCGGCTTCGAGCATTTTTTGATAATTTTTATATGCAAGATTACAAGTTTCCTTTATTGATTCCACTGTAACCTTATACTGCTCATCGGTACCATCAACAAATGTGTAAGCACCAGCTTTTCCAATTTGCACCAATTTTCTATCTTTATTTGGAATATAAAAAACTGGTTTAAGTTCGCGATACCTTCCACTTTCTTCATTATAAGAAGCAATTCGATGGCGCATAAACTCTCGGAATACAAAAATTGGGGCTGAGATAAAAAATGTCATTGATGTATGTTCAAATGGTGAGCCATGACGTTCTCGCGCTAAATAATTAATCAAGCCTTCTGACTTTGCAGCATCAGCACCGACATCTTCAAGAGATTTATCACCTGCTGTTGAAACTCTGGCTGCCCAAATTACGTCTGCATCGCTAGCACTAGATTTAACTAGCTCAACCGACATATCATCTCGAAAAACGATCTCATCACTCATGAGCGCGACCCTATCTTTGGTGATTGATGATTGGCTGGATTAAAGTGTCGGCGTGTCAATTAAACCTAAAAATGATGCTCTATCGCGAACATCTTTGAGTGTTGCATTCACTGTGGGACTCTATGGCGCAGCGTTTGGGGCTGCTGGCGTTACTGCCGGATTCTCAATTCTTCAAACCTGCCTACTATCCCTACTGCTTTTCTCTGGAGCATCTCAATTTGCTGTTGTTGGAATTATGGGAGCTGGAGGCTCTGCAATTAGTGCAATAGCAACTGCAACATTATTGGGATTTAGAAACGCTTTATATGGATTACAACTTGCTCCTATATTAAAAGTTACTGGATTAAAAAGAATTCTTTCTGCTCAAATAACAATTGATGAATCAACTGCCGTATCTACAATGCAAGAAAATAATGATGACAAAGTACGTGGATTTTATTTAACTGGAATTGGAGTTTATGTTTTTTGGAATCTTTTTACATACCTAGGCGCTCTCGGTGCTAGTGCAATTGGTGACCCAGCAGTTTGGGGACTAGATGCTGCAGTACCGGCAGCTTTTTGTGGGCTTGTGTGGCCAAGACTTAAAGATAAGAAGCAATTTTTGATCTCGGCATTGGCGATTTTTATGGCCCTCTCATTAACTCCCATAAGTGCTGCAGGAGTTCCGATTATCGCCACCGTACTATTAGCGATTATTTTTGGATGGAAAAAATGAGTACAATTTGGATAGCAGTTATTGGGTCAAGTATTACTGCGTTTTTGAACAAGTACATTGGTCACAGTGTTCCAGAAAAATGGCTAGATCGACCAAGATTTAAAAGAATTAATACACTTGTTCCAATTGTTCTTTTGAGTGCACTCGTTGGAGTTCAAACTTTCGCTACAAAGAAAGAACTTGTAATCGACCAAAGATTTGCTGGCGTTGCAGTGGCTTTGATAGCTTTAAAGTTTAAAGCACCTTTTCCAGTAGTTGTTGCATCTGCAGCTATAACCTCTGCAGCAATTTACAACTTATTTTAGAGCTTGTTCAGCGCTTCTAACTTTTCCTTAAGGGCAGCATCTGAAGGTTCTGTTAAATGCGTACCGTCAGAAAACATAATTACAGGAATTGAACGCATACCACCATTTATTTCAATGACTTTTTCAGATGCACTGGCATCAGCTTCTACGTCAATGTAGTTATACTCAATATTATTAGAATCTAAAAACTTTTTTGATCTGCGGCAATCCTTACACCATTCGGCACCATACATTGTTATATCGCTCATTTCATTCCTCCCATGTAATTTTCAAGACCAACGGTTAGTCCTGGATGTTTGGCAACATTTCTAATTCCAATCAAAACTCCTGGCATAAATCCAGATCTATTGATGGAGTCATGTCTAATAGTTAATGTCTCACCCGCATCAGAGAATACAACTTCTTGATGAGCTACATACCCATGTCCTCTAATTGAATGCACTGGAACATCTCCAACCTTTGCACCTCTTGCTCCTGGTAAGGACGTTTTAGTCGCATCTGGCATATTTGGTTTGCTACTGGCTTTTCTAGAGTTTGTTATCATTTCTGCAGTTCTCACTGCCGTACCTGATGGAGCATCAATCTTATTCGCATGATGCATTTCAATAATTTCAGCACTCTCAAAGTACTTTGCAGCTGTTTGAGAAAATTGCATCATAAGAACTGCGCCTAATCCAAAATTAGGGGCGATTAATGCGCCAACTTTCGGTTGCTTGTTAAGCAATTTTTTCAATAATTCTAATTTATTATCATCAAATCCAGTTGTTCCAACCACAACATGAATTCCGTTATTAATTGCAAACTCTAAGTTTTTCATAACTGAATCTGGAGTTGTAAAATCAACAACAATCTCAGTACCTGATTGAGTTAACTTCTCAAGTGAATCCCCAATATCAAGGGCCGCACTCAAAGTTAAATCAGTTGCAGCATTAATTGCTGCTACCGCTTCAGTACCCATTCTCCCCTTGGCACCTAAAACTGCAACCTTCATGAGATCAACCTTTCGAACTTACTTCTAGATCTAAATGGTCCCACAACCGCAAGCGTAGGAGATGAAGGTAGAGTTTTGCGGGCAATTTCCTTAATTTGTTCTGGTGTTACGTTTGCGACCTCACGAAGAATTTCATCAAAGCTCAAAACTTGCCCATAAACCAATTCACTTTTTCCAATTCGAGTCATTCTCGAACCGGTATCTTCTTGGCTTAAAACTAATGCCCCAGAAACTGCTCCCTTTGCCCGTTCAATCTCGTCCTGAGTTAGGCCATTATCGGCAATATCAAAAAGAATCGATTGAATAATTTTTACGGACTCTTCAGCCTTTTCAGGTTTACAACCTACGTAGAATGACAAAACTCCACTACCAGAGAACTGTTGGCTGTATGCATAGGTTGAGTAAGCAAGTCCACGTTTTTCTCGTATCTCCTGAAATAGCCTAGAAGACATACCTCCGCCAATAGCTGACGATAAAACACTCAATGCAAATCTGCTCTTATCTTCACGCGCAACCCCAGGCACACCATAAACAATGTGTGCTTGTTCAGTTTTTTTGTCTAACAGCGTGACTTTACCTTTTCCGGCAACTTTAACTTGCGAAGAAGTTCGAACTTTAAACTCCTTCCTAGGCTGGTCTAGGAATCCATCTTTACTTAATGCCTCTTCAACCATTTGAACAACTCTTTTGTGCTTAACATTTCCCGCTACTGCAACAACTAGATCCTCAGGTTTATACCTGTTCTTATAGTAATTAAATACCGTACTTCTACTCATATTTTTAATTGAATCAACACTGCCTAATATGGGTCTACCTAAAGGTGTATCACCGTAATACTTTTCTAGAAATAAATCGTGGATTAAATCACTCGGATCATCATCACGCATAGCAATTTCTTCAAGTACTACTTTACGTTCAGCATCGACATCTGCTGGTCTAACAATTGATGAGGTAATCAAGTCGCTAATTACATCGACTGCTAACGGAAGATCTTTATCGATAACTCGAGCATAAAAGCAGGTGTACTCTTTTGAAGTAAATGCATTAGTTTCACCACCAACAGCTTCAATTGATGAAGAAATCTCAAGTGATGATCTTTTTTTAGTACCTTTGAATAGTAAATGTTCTAGAAAATGTGAAGCCCCCGCAGTTGAATTAGATTCATCGCGGGAGCCGACATTGACCCAAATACCGAAAGCTGCAGAGCGAACAGATTTTTCTTCTTCAGTGACTATTCGAAGGCCACTTGGTAAGACTGTTCTGGCCAAATTACTCTGACTTAGCTTCTTCTGGAAGATTTGCAGGAACTAACGAGTACTTACCCTTCGGATCAATCTCATTAATTACGACCTCAATCTTCTCGCCAACTTTCATAACTTCTTCTAGGTTTTCAATGCGCTTGCCACCATGCATCTTGCGTATTTGCGAGATGTGTAGCAGGCCATCTTTTCCAGGTGCAAGATTTACGAATGCTCCAAAGGTGGCTAACTTAACGACAGAGCCATTGAATTTGTCACCGACAGATAGTTGTACAGGATTTGCAATCGCATTAATTTGAGCTTTTGCAGCCTCAGCAGCAGAACCTTCAGTAGCACCGATGTATATAGTTCCATCGTCTTCAATGGTTATATCAGCTCCAGTTTCATCTTGAATCTGATTAATCATTTTGCCCTTAGGTCCAATAACTGCACCAATCATGTCAACTGGTACCTTAATTGAAATAATTCTTGGAGCTAGTAGTGACATTTCATCGGGGGTAGCAATTGCCTGATTCATAACTTCTAAAATCGCCAATCTGGCTTCTTTAGCTTGTAACAGCGCTGCAGATAATACCGAGGCAGGAATTCCATCTAGCTTAGTATCAAGTTGAAGAGCAGTAACAAATTCTTTTGTACCTGCTACTTTGAAATCCATATCGCCAAATGCATCTTCTGCACCCAAAATATCTGTCAATGCCACATACTCAGTTTTGCCATCAACCTCATCTGAAATTAGACCCATTGCAATTCCTGCAACAGGAGCTTTAAGAGGAACTCCGGCATTTAGTAATGACATGGTAGAAGCACAAACTGATCCCATTGAAGTTGATCCATTTGAACCTAGTGCTTCAGAAACCTGACGGATTGCATATGGAAACTCTTCACGAGTTGGTAATACTGGAACTAATGCGCGTTCAGCTAATGCACCATGACCAATTTCCCGACGCTTTGGCGATCCAACTCTTCCTGTCTCACCAACTGAATATGGTGGAAAGTTGTAGTTGTGCATATAGCGCTTATGATCTTCTGGTGAAAGAGTATCTAACTGCTGCTCCATCTTTAACATATTTAAAGTTGTAATTCCCAGAATTTGAGTTTCACCACGTTCAAATATTGCAGATCCATGTACTCGAGGAATTACCTCAACCTCTGCAGTTAATGCCCGAATATCGCGAAGGCCACGGCCATCGATTCTAATTTTTTCGCGCAATACACGCTGGCGTACTAATTTCTTAGTTACTGAGCGAAGTGCAGCTGAAATTTCTTTAACCCGCTCTGGAAAATCAGTAGTCAACTTTTCAGTTACAGATTTATTGATCTCATCAAGCTTTGTTTCACGATCTTGTTTTCCAGCAATAGTTAAAGCTTTTGCAAGATCATCTTTTGCCGCTTTTTCAACAACAGCATAGATATCATCTTGATAATCAAGATAAACAGGAAACTCACCAGTTGGCTTAGCTGCGATCTTTGCTAGTGCTAATTGAGCTTCACAAAGCGTCTTAATAAACGGCTTAGCGGCCTCTAGGCCTTGGCCAACAATTTCCTCAGTTGGCACAGTGGCGCCACCCTTAATTAATTCAATCGTCTTTGAAGTTGCTTCCGCCTCTACCATCATGATTGCAACATCATTATCTGAAATTCGACCTGCTACCACCATGTCAAAGACTGCTTTTTCTAGGTCAGAGTGATTTGGGAATGCCACCCATTGGCCCTCAATCAAAGCAACACGAACACCACCGATTGGACCAGAAAATGGTAAGCCAGCTAATTGTGTTGACATAGATGCTGCATTGATAGCAATTACGTCATACATATGATCTGGGTTTAGTGCCATTACTGTTACAACAATTTGCACCTCATTACGCAAGCCTTTAATAAAGGATGGGCGTAGTGGTCGATCAATTAAACGACAGGTAAGGATTGCATCCTCGGAAGGACGTCCTTCACGTCGAAAAAATGATCCTGGAATTTTTCCAGCAGCATACATTCGCTCTTCCACATCAACAGTTAGTGGAAAGAAATCAAATTGATCCTTTGGATTCTTAGATGCTGTAGTTGCAGACAGCAACATGCTGTCATCATCTAAGTAAACAACAGCGGTTCCTGCTGCCTGCCGAGCTAGTCGCCCAGTTTCAAAGCGGATCTCACGCTTTCCGAATTTACCGTTATCGATTTTGGCAACGGCTGATTGAACATCTTGACCCTCCATGGGTCATCTCCATTTCTCAACACTTTATACAAAGAGAATGGATCTTCGATCGAAGCTCACGGAAAATCGTTTTCCGGAAACCACTACCGAGGACCAAAACTCCTAACAATAAAGTTTTTGCTGATTTTATTTATCTGCGAAGATCGAGCTTTTCGATAATCGCTCTATAGCGCTCAATATCTGTCTTGGCGAGGTACTGCAAAATCCGACGACGCTTACCGACCATCAATAACAAACCACGACGGTTGTGATGATCTTTTTTATTTGTCTGCAAATGTTCAGTTATCTCATCAATACGTTTTGATAAAAGTGCTACCTGTGCCTCTGGGCTACCTGTGTCAGTTGCAGATGAGCCGTACTTACTAATTATTTCCTTTTTTGCTTGTGGCGTTAATGCCATTGGTATTGCTCCTTCTGTCTGTCACGAGGGCCTCGGTGTTACTCACGAAGGCGCACTTTCTCGCTTTAGTAGCGCAAGATTACCAGCGCAGTAGTTGATACTAAAAATCGGCCTTAATTTGAGCGTTATTTACTGGTCAATTCTCTTGCCTGATCACAATCTTTTTTCATCTGCTCTAGTAAAGGTTCTAAACCATCAAATTTCAAAGTATCACGTAGTCGAAATCCAAATTCAATTGTGGCCTCTAAGTCATACAATTCCAGATCAGTTTTATCTAATGCATAAGCCTCTACTTGCCTACCTCGCGCACCTGGAAAAGTTGGATTAGTGCCAATTGAAATTGCTGCTGGCCATCGTTCACTTCCAACGCTTAGCCATCCAGCATATACACCATCTGCTGGAATTGTTGCTAAATTTGTTAATCCAATGTTTGCAGTTGGATAACCAATCTCTCTACCACGCTTTTCACCGTGCACAACGATTCCTTTTAAATAAAAATTTCTTGTTAATAATTCATTAGCAACTTCGACTTGTCCATCGATTATCAAGTTTCTAATTCTTGAAGACGAAATGGCAGAACCTTTGTCTTCTTGTAACTTAACGATAGAAACTCCGAAACCATATTTTGGACCAACTTCAGATAAGTACTTTGGAGTACCCTGAGCCTTAAAGCCAAAATTAAAGTTCTCCCCTACAACTACATGTTCGGCAGCAAATCGACCAATTAATATATTTTCGATAAATTGATCTGGAGTTAGAACTGAAAAGTCTTTATCAAATTTAATCACCTCAACTGAGGTTGCACCGGCTTTTTTAAGCAAAGTGATTCGATCTTTTAAACTTATTAGCTGAGTTGGAGTTCGTTCAGGTGCGATAACAGAAGTTGGGTGCGGATCAAATGTAATTACTGTCACCTCACCTATATGTTTTGCAGTAGCAATGATTTGTTGGTGACCAGCATGCACGCCATCAAATATTCCGATTGCTAAAACTTTTTTCATACTCATATTATTTCACACCCGATTGTTGACTAGTAGCGTTAACCAGAATTGGTGCTGCAAACATAGCTGAACCTTGTAATTTATTCTCTAGTAGTGCGACAAAATTATTATCAACATCAAGAGCTGCAACAATTCCTGATACAGAATTTTGATCGATTGTTCGCCCATATAGGATTTCTTGTCGTTCCGATGCTTGAATTACTCTTACCGTAAAAATCTTATCTATTACATTAGAAATTGGAATTAGTTTTGCTTCATTAATCAATTTACATTGATCTAAATGAAAAGGTGAAACTAAAGTTCTTCTTAGAAATGTTAAATGCCCACCTGTTTTAAGAGAAGCACCAAGGTCTCGAGCGATTGCTCTAATGTAAGTACCAGCTGAGCAAGTTACAGAAATTTCTACCTCAATCGAATCATTTAGATGGTTTATCTTATTTACTTTAATTTGCTCAATTTCTACATCCCGCTCTGGAATATCTACAACCTCACCTGCTCTTACTCTGGCATGTGCGGTTTTACCATCGATTTTAATGGCAGAGACTGAACTTGGCTTTTGCTTAATCTTTCCCTCAAATTTTGAAATTGCATCCAATATTTGCTGGTCTGTTATTGATTGAACCAATTCAAGACTTGATTTGTAAGTTACCTCACCTTCTTTGTCGTCGGTATGAGTGGATGAGCCCAAAGAAATTGTTGCATCGTAGGCTTTTGTGCCATCTGTTATGTAAGGCAATAATCTTGTTGCAATTCCTACTCCAAGAACTAAAACCCCAGTTGCCATGGGATCCAAAGTTCCAGCATGACCTACTTTTTTAGTATTTAGATTTTTCCTAGCAATTGCCACAACATCATGGCTAGTCATATCACCGGCTTTATCAACTAATAAAAAGCCATCCATCAAATCACCGTGGGTCGTGTTTTTTATATGGATCTTCTGAAACTGGTTTTGCCCCTGCTCGCAACTTTGCAACTTCGGCATCAGCTTTATGCATCTGTTCAATCAAATCATTCATTGCAGAAGCAGACTCAGCCATTCCGTCTAAGAAAAATTCTAATGAAGGTGTAACTCTTAAACCTAAAGATCTTCCAACTTCAGATCGAAGCATTCCTTTTGCACTATTTAATGCTGCAGCAGTTGATTCACGTGCTGCATTATCACCCAATACGGTATAGAAGATAGAGGCTTGCTGTAAGTCACCAGTGACTCGCACATCGGTGATAGTAATAAATCCAAGCCTAGGATCTTTAACTCGTAATTCAAGAGTATTTGCGATCAATTCTTTTATTCGATCGGCTACTTGAAGCGGTCTCTTACTTGGCATACTTAAGCTCGCTTTTTCTCGCGAATTTCATATGCCTGAATTACATCTCCCACCTGTAAATCTTTAAATGAGCCAAGTCCAATACCGCACTCAAATCCTTCTCGAACTTCAGTGGCATCATCTTTAAATCTACGTAGTGATTCGATGCTTAAGTTTTCACCAATTACGACACCTGCTCGCATAGTTCTGACCTTGGCATTTCTTCTAATATTTCCGTCAGAGACCATACATCCTGCAATATTTCCAAACTTGCTTGATTTAAATATGTCTCTTACTTCAGCATTGCCAAGGACAGCCTCCTCATACTCTGGCTTAAGTAGACCCTTCAGCGAAGCCTCAATTTCTTCAATGGCTTTATAAATAACTGTGTAGAACTTAACCTCTACGCCTTCATGCTCAGCAAAGATTGCAGTTTGTGGTTCTGGTTTAACATTAAATCCAATGATTACAGCAGTAGATGCTGAGGCCAAGGTGACATCGTTTTTAGTAATTGCGCCAACGCCACGATGAATAACTCTAAGATCGACTTCAGTTCCAACATCTAATTGAACTAAGGCATCTTCTAGAGCTTCAACTGAACCTGAAACATCTCCTTTAAGGATTAAGTTCAATGTACTTACCTTTGATTGCTCTAAGAAATCTTCAAGAGAAACTTTCTTACGTGCCTTAGCTAATGAAGCATTTCGAGAAGCCAATTGGCGCTTTTCAGCAATCTGTCTTGCAGTTCTATCATCTTCAGCAACTATAAATGAATCACCTGCACTTGGTACCGATGTGAAACCGAGTACCTGCACTGGTCTAGAAGGCCCGGCAACATCAACAGTCTCGCCATGTTCATCTAACATTGCGCGAACACGTCCATAAGCACCACCAGCAACAATTGCATCACCGACATTTAAAGTTCCACGCTGCACTAATACAGTTGCAACTGGACCTCTGCCTTTGTCTAGATTTGCTTCAATTGCTACACCTCGTGCAATTCCATCTGCAACAGCGCGTAAATCAATTGCAGCATCTGCTGTAAGAAGAATTGCATCAATTAATTCATTTATACCTTTGCCAGATAATGCTGAAACATTCACAAACATTGTTTGTCCGCCATACTCTTCAGCAATTAAGTTGTACTCAGTTAGTTGCTGACGAATCTTGTCTGGATTTGCACCTTCTTTGTCAATCTTATTTACTGCAACCACAATCGGAACATCTGCAGCTTGAGCATGGTTTAGAGCTTCAATAGTTTGAGGCATCACTCCATCATCTGCAGCAACTACTAAGACTGCAATATCAGTCACCTTGGCACCTCGAGCACGCATAGCGGTGAATGCCTCATGACCTGGGGTGTCAATAAATGTTATAGCGCGGTCATTTCCGTCATGCTCATGATGGATTTGATATGCACCAATGTGCTGAGTAATTCCGCCAGCTTCAGATTTAATTACTTCAGTAGAGCGAATAGCATCAAGTAATCTAGTTTTACCGTGATCGACGTGGCCCATTACCGTAACAATTGGCGAGCGCACAACCAGATCCTCTTGATCAATCTCAGCTAACTCTTGCTCCAAATTAATATCAAACTCTTCAAGTAACTCTCGATCTTCATCCTCTGGACTAACAATTTGAATCACAAATCCAAGCTCAGCTCCCAATAATGTAAAAGTATCTTCATCTACAGATTGAGTTGCAGTTACCATCTCACCTAGGTGAAATAATGCCGATACTAATGCGGCTGGATCTGCCTTAATTTTTTCAGCAAAATCCATCAATGTTGCACCTCTGCGCATGCGAACTACAGTCTTGCCATCTCCGCGTGGAACTACCGCACCACCTAATTGAGGTGCTGGTAAATTTTCAAAATCTTCGCGCCTTTCTTTTTTACTCTTTTGTCCGCGATTTTTACTTTTACCCTTACCACCTTTACCAAATGCGCCAGCTGCACCACCGCGTTGTGGTGGGCGTCCGCCACCTTTTCCGCCAAATGGTGAACCAGTTGATGGTGCTGAAGATGGTGAACGATATGGCGATGAAGATGTTGATGGCCTAGATGATGAACCACCTGAAGTTGGTCGTGGATTATTTTGTGTAGGTCTGGCAGCAAATCCTGGTCGCACAGATCCAGGGCGAGCACCAGACATTGGTGGACGTTGTCCTGGTTTTAATTTTTCGCCACCTCTACCAGCTTCACCTGGTCTAATTGGTCTGGCAGGTGGGCGTGGTCCACCTCCTGAACTAAATGGATTATTTCCAGCTCTAGGTGGTCTTGGTAATGAACTAGGCGTAGATGGTGTTGTAGAAAATGGATTATTGGTTGCACGTGGTGGTTGCGCAGGCGTTGCAGCTCGAGTTGGTGGCGTAGTTGGTGTTGCATCCTCAATCATTTGCTGTAACTCAGGCGGTAAATCTTCAACCTTTACAGTTTGTTTAGGAGCTGCTTTTTTAGCAGGTGCTTTCTTAGTTTTTGGTGCAGCCTCTGCTGGCACTAAATCTGGAAACTTATCCATCAACTTGCGCACAACAGGTGCTTCAACAGTTGATGATGCTGAGCGAACAAATTCGCCAACCTCTTGTAGCTTTGCTAGTAGCTCTTTACTTTCAAGCCCTAACTCTTTAGCTAATTCATAAACGCGGACCTTGGCCACACTTCTCCATCTCCTGGCCCGACGTTATTTACGTTCGAACCTAAATTGACCTACTCATAATCTTGCAGTGCTCATTAGAGTGTCATTCTCGCTCGCTCCGTACTGTTAATAATTACTTAAATTTTTTAAGTAATCTTGAATCTCATTAAATTTAATTTCTCCTTCAATTTTGAAGGATCTATTAAATGCTTTTCGCTCAAGTGCCATCTGAAAGCAACTTCGGTGAAGCCATGCTCCCCGACCTGGCATTCGATGGGTTAAGTCAACTTTAATTTCATTATCGACTAACACCGTGCGAATTAGATCTGTCCAATTCTCAAGCTTTCGACATGCAATACAACTACGCTGCCTGAGCTTTTTCTTAGACATCTAAACTCTACCCTAAGCCCCTTCAGTAGGTGAAATGATTGGCACTTGATCGGTATTTTCCGCCTTAATTTGCGCAACAGGATTATCTGGATGGATATCAATTCGCCATTGCGTAAGGCGAGCGGCGAGCCTGGCATTTTGGCCATCCTTACCAATGGCAAGTGATAATTGATAATCCGGCACAATTACCTTTGCTGACTTGCTTTCCAAATCAACAATTTCAACAGAACTTACCTTTGCTGGCGCTAGTGCATTAGCAACATAAATTGCGGGATCATCGGAGTAATCAATGATGTCAATCTTTTCACCATTTAGTTCATTCATAACATTTTGTGCTCTTGATCCTTGTGGACCAATTAGCGCACCCTTTGGTGAAACTCCTGCTCGATGAGTTCGAACGGAAAGTTTAGTTCTAGCACCTGCCTCACGAGCTATTCCAACTATATCTACTACTCGATCCTTTATCTCTGGTACTTCAAGTGCAAACAACATTTTTACAAAAGCTGGATGAGAACGTGAGAGTGTAACCTCAGGTCCCTTTTCACCTTGCTTAACATCTACGACAAAACATTTTATGCGATCGCCATGTTTAAAGACTTCACCTTTAACTTGTTCGGCTGGTGGAACTTTTCCTTCTACCCGTCCTAAATTTACATAAATAATTTCTGGATCTCTTCCCTGCTGAACTACTCCACCAATTACATCCCCAACTGACCCAGAAAACTCTGTTACAACCTCAAGATCTTTTGCCTCTCGCATTTTTTCTTTAATAACTTTACGAGCGGTCTTATCTGCCAACTTACTAAAGCCATCTGGATTATCAGTTACAGTATCAATGCGATCACCATCTGGTCCTAAAACTGGAACATAAATAACTAACTCACCACTTTGTCGATTTAAAACGGCACGACCATGTGGCTTAGCACCTGGCAGTGATGCATAGGCAGTTGCTACTTCATTTTCAATAGCATTAATTAACCGCTCAAGCGGAAGTTTTTTCTCAGCAGCTAGAACTTTTAAGGCTTCAACATCAACACTCATTTGCCTACCTGCTTAAATTCAATTTCAAGATTGGCACGTTTAATATCTAGATAATTAATAACAATTTCATCGATTGTTGCAGCAGACTCTCCTGCTTGCTTAATTCTTCCTGTTATTTGGCTACCATCTAGCAAGACAATTTTTACCAAGCGATTGATATTTTTTCCCCAATGTCTTGGTTTGGTTAATGGTCGATCAATTCCAGGGGATGTGACCTCTAGCGTGAAGGGAGTAGAACCTAAGGCTGGAATGTTTTCAACAATCTCTGAAATAGCTTTGGTGGCTACCGTAACTTCATCTAGTGAAAGGT
>CAIUBS010000115.1 GCA_903897475.1 uncultured Actinomycetes bacterium
TAGGTAAGCGGCCAAGCTTTTTCACAATCGAAGACTGGCAAACAACTGTTCACCAAGATGAATCTGGGAAGGTAACTTCAAAAGCAACTGTAAAAATTAATGCAAAAAATGAATCAATTTCCGCAACTGGAGTGGGAAATGGCCCAGTTAATGCCATCGATAATGCACTCAGATCTGGATTAGAAAAGTTCTATCCAGAGCTTTCAAAATTAGAGCTGACAGATTACAAAGTCCGCATATTAGAAGGCCGCCTTGGTACTGGAGCTGTAACAAGAGTTTTGGTTGAAACCAGCGATGGCGAGGGTGAGTGGAGCACAGTTGGTGTTCATGAGAATGTGATCGCAGCCTCAGCCATGGCATTAGATGACGCGGTTACCTATGGCTTACTAAGACAAGGGCGCAAACCCGAGTAATCTGCTGATCATGTCAGCGGCCTTAGTCACCCAGTATGAAGAGCATTTAGCTCTAGTTAGAAATCTATCTGATAACTCAATTCGAGGTTATGTAACAGATCTAGAGTCATTTCTAAAACATATGGAAAAGCTAGGAATTGTTGAGTTTAATCAATTAGAGATTGAACATATCAGGTCATGGCTAGCTAACTTACAAAGTACTGGTCTTGCCAGAGCAACTTTAACAAGAAGAATTGTTTCAATTCGAGCTTTCACTAATTGGGCAGCCGCAAATGGTTGGCTAACTTCAGATTTAGGGGCAAATCTTGCAATTCCTAAGCCACATAGAGTTTTACCTGAAGTCTTAAATGTTGATGAGGCGGCAACAGTAATTAAATCGCTTGAGGTTAGAGTTGCTGAAGAGCCAACAGCATTAAATTATCGAGATCTTGCAATCCTAGAAGTCTTATATGGATCTGGAATTCGAGTCTCTGAATTGTGTGGTCTAGATCTAGGTGATATCGATAATTCTAGAAATACCCTAAATGTAATTGGTAAAGCCAATAAGCAGCGGGTCGTTCCACTTGGCATCCCAGCAATGACTGCTCTTTCAAATTACCTAAAAAATGGTAGAGGCGAGTTTGTAAATCAATTATCACAATCGGCCGTTTTTTTAGGATCTAGAGGCAAGCGCATAGATCAAAGAACTGTGCGCCAAATTGTTTATGAGGCAATGAAGGCAGTTGGAGCAAGTATGGGACCACACGGTCTTCGCCATAGCGCAGCGACTCATTTATTAGAGGGTGGTGCGGATTTAAGGACAGTACAAGAAATATTAGGACATGCATCCCTTGCTACAACACAGATATATACACATGTTTCTCCTGAGCGTTTGCAGTCTGCATACAAACAAGCACATCCAAGAGCGTAACTAAATGAAGCTTGAATTATCAGATGCTGTTGCGCAATTAATTTTGCGAATAAATGATCCATTATTTGTAAGAGCAGTCTTAAGTGGGCAGCGGCGAAGTTTGCAGCCAGAGTATGTCCGAGTAGATATCAAACCTGTGATGATTAAAGATGAGTTGAAATTTCAAATTGTAGGCAGTGATGGCAAGAAAGATATAACGAAAAATACAGAACTTGATTTTGACTTTCAGGCACTATTTTTGTCAGGTTATTCCAATCTTCAAGTAGATACAACTACTGAATCATATTCAGTCCGAATTTCAAAAAAAGATCAAGCTATAGCAGGGTTAAGCAAAGTTAAATTGACTAGAGAACTTTCCCATAATCGGCAAAAGCAAAGAATGCTGCCTGAATCTAATCAAATCTTTAAGGCGTTAGAGATGTCAGACATGTTGGGTCGAATTAAGCCCACCAAAATGGATAAATACAAGCAAGTCGATGAATTTTTAAGATTAATGAATCAGTTAATTGATGGTCAACTATCTGATCAAAAAGATATTTCTATTGTTGACTTAGGTTGCGGACACGCATATTTAACCTTTGCAGTACAAGAGTTTTTAAAAAACAAGTTTCAAAAAGTCTCGATTTTAGGAGTAGATGAGAGAGTAGATTCTAAAGAACATAATGAGAAGGTTGCAATTAAACTTAAAGTGCAATCAAGCTTTATAGCGGCAAAAATATCCGAAACTCCAAACCAAAAAGTCGATATTGCAATTGCTTTACATGCCTGCGATACAGCAACTGATGATGCGATCAGTTGGGCGGTTAAAAACAATGCCAAGGTCATCATGGCTGCTCCATGTTGTATGCATCAACTACAAACTCAGATTAAAGATTCACCTGAACCTTGGGCATTACTTACCAAGTATGGATTAGTTAAAGAGCGCTTGATTGATTTAATGACTGATTCACTAAGGGCGCAGATCTTAAAATTACTTGGCTATAAGGTTGATATAGTTGAATTTATTGGTGGTGAACACACAGCTAGAAATATATTAATTAGGGCGGTTAAAAGTGATTTACCAGCATTAGAAATTGATAAAGAAAGATATATTCAAATGCTAAATCAGTGGCAGATAAAGCCGTACCTAGCCAACCTATTGGCGCAAGAGCTAAAAACTACGGCGCAAATCTAGTTGAGACATTTGTGTGCAGTACTTGCTGTTTGTTAGTTCGCAATCGATAACATCAGAGTTGCCAATAGAAATACCTGTTACTAAGCCAACTACTAGGGTGGTTAAGATCAATAGCGCCTGCACCCTTGGATACTGCCCATTACTGCGGTAATCAAGTCCTAACTGAGCGCAAAACTGTGGAAATTTGGGTATAAAAGTTCAGGTAAGATTTGCCTCAGCACAAGATCGTAAAAAAGTTTTGTGACTTCACGCATCTTAAAGTGATTAATTGATTACTAATTAAGTGCTTATGAACCTGTTCGGTGTAGTTAGAAATAACTACTCGGTTCAAGATGCTAGGGATTTAGCAAATTGCTAGATCACAAACCGAGTGCTCGTTAATACTCATATGAGTAGTAATTGAGCGAAAAGGAGTGTGCCGTAATGGCAGTTGTAACAATGCGAGAACTTCTCGACAGCGGTGTGCATTTTGGACATCAGACTCGTCGATGGAATCCAAAGATGAAGCGCTATATCTTCACTGAGCGCAA
>CAIUBS010000116.1 GCA_903897475.1 uncultured Actinomycetes bacterium
CACCAGCTGCTACCTCAATCATTCCACCACTACAGGCGTCATAATCTAATGCGCTACCTTTACTTTCAACTCTAATCACAGTTCCTGCAAAGCCAGCATCGCTAATTAATAAATTTGATCCGCCACCTAAAATTAATACTTGTTCTTTGTTTTTATCCGCGGCCTTAACAAATTCAATTAATTCAGCCTCCGAATGAGCATGAACGATTTTGCGGGCAGGGCCGCCAACGCGCAATGTTGTGAAGTTAGATAGCTGTTCCATAAGTTAAGCCTACCTACGAGGTGAGAGGATTTCGTTTTTTCCTCTAAATCTCTCTAAAATCCTTTGATAGTTCTTTTTAGAATTCTTTTCTCGATAATCAGAATTAGTGTCGTAGTAACCATGATGGCGCCCTTGCTCAAGAGGTAGATCGATTTGAATTAACTTTCCACCAGCTGCCCTTATTGCCAGTGATAACTCAAGGTCTGCATTGCGATAATACTTAGCACTTGGGTTGGCTCCACCAGCTTTTTGCACAAAGGTGCGATCAAAAGCAAAGAAGTAGCTAAATAAGACATCAACCTCACCGGCTCCCTTATCTTCTGTACTACGCCAATCATCCTCTAAATTTATTAAACCACCTTTCCAGCCAGCACCCTGGAATCCTGAATTAAGTGCCTCTAAAGTTTTAGGGATTGGATCTTTAAGAAATATTGTTGAAGGATCCAAGATTAGTAAAAAATCTTCTGTGCAATTATTTATAAAGAAATTAATTATATTACCCCAACCAAGTGGGTTCTTTTCTTGAGTTAAAGTAACTTGATTTAAGTTGAATAGTTCAGCAGATAGCCAGTTACTCTTTCCATTGGCATAGATACTGATAGGGATTTGGCTATTAGCCTCAATGGAAGTGACACACTTAATTAGATCTTCGGTAAATCCCTCTGCGATTAAGCAGACCCTAATT
Organism: uncultured Actinomycetes bacterium; assembly: GCA_903897475.1. Taxonomy (GTDB): domain Bacteria; phylum Actinomycetota; class Actinomycetes; order Nanopelagicales; family Nanopelagicaceae; genus Nanopelagicus. The sequence continues at coordinate 948 of CAIUBS010000116.1, forward strand.
GACCCAGCCATTGGCGGGTTTTAATTAACGAGTTTCGCGATGAAGTTGGGAAGATTTACAACGCGGGCAAAACTTTTTTAGCTCCAAACGATCTGGATCATTTCTGCGGTTCTTACGTGTTATGTAGTTTCGCTCTTTGCACTCAACGCATGCCATTGTAATTTTTGGACGAACATCTGCACTTTTACTTGCCATGGTTGAGCTCCTAGCCTTGTAGTTAAATTAACAATTGTTAACTTCTTATGAGGTGAGGTTACCTGACCCTCACCATTTATTGAAATTCACACCTACTTTGATCGTGATTTACATATTTATTACTAGTAGCGGAGGCGGGATTTGAACCCACGACACAGCGATTATGAGCCGCTTGCTCTACCAAGCTGAGCTACCCCGCCAAACTTTTTTACATTCAATATTTAATTTTGTTCGAGCCCCCTAACGGAATCGAACCGTTGACCTTTTCCTTACCATGGAAACACTCTACCGACTGAGCTAAGGGGGCGAAGTGCTGACTAAGGATACAACCCAATATTATGAATTACGAATTGAAGGCTATTTACTTTAAGTATGCCTTAGTTGCAATCTTAATACGCCTATCTTTATATGCCGGCGATGCACCAATAACAAGGTGTTCAAATGGATTTCCAGACTTAATTAACTTCCTTAATTCTTCTGATTCTTCGCTTTGATATATCTCTATTTTGTTTGAATTAGCTACTTTTCCTTTGTTGTGTGGTTTAACCCATCTGTAAACTATGGTTATTAACTGCAACGTAGAGTAGGCAAAACCTCTAAACCCGCGACTAAAAACTTCTCTAATTCTTAAACCAATTAAGGTTATTGGCAGTGAGATACCAGTTTTTGTAGGAGTGGTGAGTAGTTTCTTAAATATTTCAGCAACTTCAAACCCTCCGGATGTTGTGGGTAGATTATTACAATTTGCACTCAATTTAATTCTTAGGCCCTGATCCTGTAATTTTCTTGCACTATTTTCAATTTCATTTAGATTATTTTGATCTACTGTCAGGGCCATATTATTATCAAAAGCCCATTTTGCTCTAGCAGATTGATTATCGGTCCCTCTTATATTTGGCACAAAAAGAGTTGGAATTTTTGCTGCGAGCTCCTCATGAACACTGTTATAGCCTGCAGCACAAATCGCTGCATCAAATGCATTAAGTGCATTTGCGAGTGGAAAGTATCGAATAATTTTTATATCTAATCCTGATGGAGCCAGATTTTTACCATTAGAATCAACTGGCTCTTTAGTCAAAACTACTTGTAAATCCTTCCAGCCAAGTAGACCAGTAAGGGCTGCTGTTAATTTGGAGTTAATATCTGCCTCTCCAATTCCAAGCTGAACCAAACAAACGGGCCGATTTTTATCCAAACCCAATTCTTCTCGGGCTTTTTCTCTGCTTAAAATACTCTTTGGATTAAAAATTGAGATTGGCTTAACTAAGACTGAATCATTTCTAGTTGAAGTTGGTCCGTTGTCATAACTCTGTCCAAAATCTCCTGGTGTAATTATTAAATCCATCATTTTTGACTGCAGTGAAAGCAAATACTTTTGAGGTGTTCGTTGCCAAAAGCCTCGACGGACCCAAACTAATTTAACCTCTGGCCGCTTACTTTTTATTGCAATAATTCCAGGATAGGGAACGACACCATCAAAGCTAATAATTTTTGCATTAGTTTCATCTATGAGTGCTACTAAACGATCCCTAAGGTATGAATCCCATTGATATCTACCCATCCAATTACGATCTCTGCCAGGAATATATTCAAATCTGACTCCGGCAATTTTTGGAACCTCTACGACTCCAGCTGCCATTGAGACAATAATCGGGTTAGCAAACTCTTTTAACTCAGAAGCAATAGCACTTGCGCGAGTTAGGTGGCCCATGCCAATACCATTGCTTGTGGCTAAGATTATGGTTGGCTTATCCATGAAATAAGTATAACTGGATCCAAAGTTTGGGGATGAAATGAATGCCACTTTGCTTTTGATAGTTATTGGCCTTCAAATTTTTATTCTCTATTACTTAATAAGAACTGCAAGAAATTTGGGTTCAAAAACAACAAAATACCATAGAGAAGTTTTATCGAATATTAATTCGATCAAAGAATTACAACTTAAATCTTCAGGTAACACCTTACTTAACCATCTAATACCTGTGCCTGGCAGTAATATCAAAGAGTTTAATTGGGATTTTGTTGTTTCTCTAACTAGTTATCCGGCAAGATTCTCCACCTTATCTAAATCTCTAAGTTCAATTAGTTCTCAGCGTTTAATACCAAAAAAGATCTACTTAAATATTGCTCAGGCAGACATTGCTAAATTACCTACAGAGGTTAAAGCCCTAGAAGGCACAGGCACGTTAATCATAAACGCCTGTAATGATTTAGGGCCTGGGAAAAAACTTATTCCAACATTGATTAATGAACCTGAATTGCCAATTATTGTTTTTGATGATGATTTATATTTAGAAGCAGACTTAACCCTAAAGTTGATGATCCAGCATCATTTAACACCGCATTGCGTTATTGCTTCAAGGGTACATAAAGTTAAGTATGACAAAAATGGCAAGTTTCTACCTTACGAAAAATGGGTAAAAAACTTTAACTCAGCAAGTGGGCCAGATTTAGATCTATTTCCAACTTCAGGTGCTGGAACACTTTACAAGAAATCATTTTTCCATGATGATGTGATAAAAGAAAATGAGTATAAAGAATTGTCATTCCATACCGATGACTTATGGTGGTACATTCAATCAAGAAGAATTAATACTAAAACTAAGAAATTATCAGGTTTTAGTTTTCTAGATTACATTGAAGAAACTCAAGCAAGTGGTTTATGGCAAACAGGTAATCAAATTAGAAATGATGAGAATCTAACTAAGCTTTTAAAAAAATATAATATTTGAAATGGTGGCGGGTGAAGGATTTGAACCTTCGAAGGCAGAGCCGGGGGATTTACAGTCCCCTCCCATTGGCCGCTCGGGCAACCCGCCAGGATTGTTAAGCGAAGCGAAGTCTAAAGCCTAAATTCTTTTTAACCAAAGTCTTATTAATTATCAGCGTATCTTGCAATAAATCGAACATGTTCAGGATTTAATTCCGCCACTGAACTTACACCTAGAAGTTTCATAGTTCTGGTGATTTGAGTTCGGAAAATTTCTAATGTTTTATCCACCCCGGACTTTCCTCCAGCCATTAAGCCATAAAGATAGGCTCGACCAATCCAAGTAAATTTTGCGCCAGATGCTAAAGCAGCCACAACATCTTGGCCATGCATAATTCCCGTATCAACATGAACTTCAGCTTTATTTCCAACTTCTTTTATAACCTCTGGTAACAAATGAAGTGGAACTGGAGCGCGATCTAATTGTCTTCCGCCATGATTTGAAAGAATTATGGCATCAGCACCTGCCTCAATAGATGCAACAGCATCACCAACATTTTGAATGCCTTTAACTACTAAATTTCCTGTCCATTGTTTTCTTATCCATTTCAAATCCTCATAAGTAACAGTTGGATCAAACATAGAGTCTAAGAGTTCGGCTACCGTGCCATTCCATGAATCAAGGGATGCAAACTTCAACGGATCTGTTGTTAAAAAGTTAATCCACCAAGCGGGCCTAGGAATAGCATTAATAATTGTCTTTGCAGTTAATGATGGTGGAATTGTCATACCATTTCTAACATCACGTAAGCGTGCACCTGCCACCGGGACATCCACTGTTAAAACTAATGTATCAAAACCTGATTTTTTAGCACGATCAACAAGAGCCATACTTCGATCACGATCTTTCCACATATATAGTTGAAACCAATTTCGACCTAATGGTGCTGCAGCTGCAACATCTTCAATTGATCGTGTTCCCATTGTTGAAAGTGTGTAGGGAATTCCAGCATCAGCAGCTGCACAGGCTCCAGCGTATTCACCCTCAGTTTGCATCATTCTGGTAAAACCAGTTGGCGCTATTCCCAATGGCATATTCATGACTTTACCTAGCATTTTTACCGATAGGTCAACATTTTTAACATTTCGTAAAATATTTGGCTGAAACTCTAGTTTTTCATAAGCCGCTCTTGCTCTATCTAAACTTGATTCACTGTCAGCACCACCATCTGTATAGTCAAATGGAGCTTGTGGGGTTCGACGCTTTGCAATAACTCTTAGATCATAAATTGTTAATGCTTTAGATAACCTTCTTTTCTGGCTACTAAAAATAAATTTTCGAAATCGCAGTAACTGCGCCAAATCCTTTGGACTAGGGAGGCGACGCTTTACTTTAACCTTACTCACATTAACTCCAGTCACTATTGGCGAAGCATCCTCAATTAACTAGTAAAGTATAGACATGGCTGACAGTAGTTTCGATATAGTCTCAAAGATCGATCAAATGGAGTTGGATAATGCCTTCAATCAGTGTGATCGAGAGCTAGCGACAAGGTTTGATTTTAAGAATACCGGGACAAAAGTTGAAAAAACTGGGGTAAAAGTTGTAATCGAGTCAGATACTGAAGAGCGAGCAAAAGCAGCCTTAGATGTTTTCAAGGATAAGTTAGTAAAACGAAGCGTTTCACTGAAACATTTAGATGCGAGTGAACCCAAACTTAGTGGCAAGACTTACCTTATTTCGTGCGAGTTCAAAGAAGGTATTACAACTGAAAATGCAAAGAAAATTGCAAAATTCTTAAAAGAAAGTGGTCCAAAGTCACTTAAAACTCAGATCCAAGGGGAAGAGTTAAGAGTTTCGAGCAAAAGTCGTGATGACTTACAAACTGCAATCGCATTGGTAAAACAAGAATCTTGGGAATTTGCAGTTCAATTTACGAATTATCGTTGATAAGTAGAGTAAATCTTTTGAAATTAAATGGTGCGGGAATATTTTTTGGGGTAAGTGCATATGTTATTTGGGGATTACTCCCAATATATTGGCGCTGGCTAGAACGCGCGACTGCTTATGAGATTCTAGGACACCGAGCAGCTTGGTCACTTGTTTTTTGTCTGCTTTTTTTAGCTTTTCAAAAACAGTTGAAAAGTACTCTGAAACTCTTCAAGGATTTAAGAACGTTTTCATTATTAGCTTTAACTTCCTTACTCCTTTCAATCAATTGGGGAATTTATATCTGGGCAGTATCAGTAGATCGAGTTGTTGAGGCGGCTCTTGGCTATTACATAACTCCATTAGTTGCGGTTAGTTTTGGAATTCTTGCGCTAAAAGAAAGGCTTAGGCAATTACAGGTTATTTCTGTTGTTTTAGCAGGAATCGGTGTATTGGTATTAACTATTGCATATGGGCATTTACCCTTGATTGCAATTGGCTTGGCAATTAGTTGGGGTTCTTACAGCTTAATTAAAAAGCAATTAAACGCGGGAGCCCTTGAAACTCTTTCCATTGAAACAATTATTGCATTCATTCCAAGCGCTTTTTATTTGAATTATCTATTGAGTAACAATAAAGCAGAATTTGGACAAGATATTGGATTTTCTCTGGCATTAGTCTCAACTGGCTTAATGACTGTTATACCTCTACTTTTGTTTAATGCAGCAACTACAAGACTTCCATTAACGATAACAGGGCTTCTACAGTACATAACTCCAAGCATTATGTTTTTAATTGGAATAATTGTATTTCATGAGCCACTGCAGTTAACAAAAATAGTAGGTTTTATTTTTATTTGGGTTGCACTGGCAATTCTTGGCCGAGATTTATATAAATCAGGTGGAGCGGTTAACTAGAACTATTGCAACATTTTTTAGTGCCTCTTTTGCAGCTCCATCAGGTAAGCCGTCAAGTAGGACATTAGACTCTCTGGCAATTTCTGCTAAATAATCACGAACTTGACCTAAAGCTTTATGAGAGCGAAGTTTTGAAATCACACCACTTAATTCTTCCTCAGCTATAGGTTTACTCAACTTTGCTATTAATTCTTTATCCTCTGGAGCATTTGCAGCAATTACATAAAGAGTTACTAAGGTTGGAACACCCTCTTTTAAGTCAGTTCCTGGTGTTTTTCCAGAAGCAGTTGAATCACTTACGACATCAAGTAAGTCATCTGCAATTTGAAAAGCAATTCCTATTTTTTCTCCAAACTTGGTAAGGATCTCAACAACTTCGGGCTTAGCGCCAGATAACAAAGCCCCAAATCTTGCACTTGTGGCAATCAATGAACCAGTTTTATCCGAAACAACCTTTAAATAATGCTCAATAGGCGTCAAGCCCTCGGTTGCACCCTGAGTTTCTTTAATCTGACCAATGACTAATCGTTCAAAAGTTTTTGCTTGCAATTTGACCGCTTCTGGGCCTATATCTGCCAACATATCTGAAACTTTAGAAAACAAGTAATCACCAGTAAGAATTGCTACTGCATTACCCCATTTTGTATTTGCACTTGTTACACCTCTTCTTAGTAGTGCATCATCCATAACATCGTCGTGATACAGGGTTGCTAAATGCGTTAGTTCGCATGAGACCGCAGCTTTAATGATGTCAAAATTTGTTGGATCTCCAAACTGTGCTGCGAGTAATGTAAGAAGTGGTCTAAGCCTCTTTCCACCCGCCTCAACTAAATGCCTTGAGGTCTCAATTACTAAAGGGTATTCACCCTCGATATGTGATCTTAGAAGAGATTCAACTTTAGCCATATCGGCTATTAGCGAGGCCTCTAAAGATTTATCTAGATTGGGAATTCCGATTAGGTTCATTATCTAATTAAATTAGCAAAGGAATTAGAAGCATTCAAAAGGATTGAGGGAAAAATTCCCAGCACCAATGAAACTAATGTTGCGCAAACAATCGCTATTCTGCTTCGAATTGATGGAATAATTACAGAGACAGAATCATTTACAGGATCTGTAAAGAAAATCATAATTATTACTCTGATATAGAAGAATGCTGCAACCGCACTTGCTAATACGCCAACAACTACCAACGAAATATTTGCAGATTGATAAGCTGCTGAAAATATTGCGAACTTACCAATAAAGCCTGAGGTAAGAGGAATTCCAGCAAAACTTAAAAGTAAAAATGAAAACACAGACGCAACTAATGGTGACTTCTTACCAAGTCCTATCCATCTGTTTAAATCACTTACTTCCCCAGTTGAATCGCGCACTAGTGAAATAATTCCAAATGCAGCAATAGTGGTAAATCCATATGCAAATAAGTAAAACAAAGAAGCAGCTAAGCCTTCTTTACTTAAGGAAACTACTCCTAAAAGTAAAAAGCCAGCATGAGCAATTGAAGAGTAGGCCAGCATTCTTTTAACATCACGCTGAGCAATTGCAACTACTGATCCAAAAATCATTGTAATGACTGCAATTACTGAAATCATTGGTTGCCAGAGTGATTGGGAATCTGAAAAACCTACATAGAAGATTCTTAATATTGCGCCAAAAGCTGCAACCTTTGTGCAAGCTGCCATAAAACCAGTAATCGGCGTAGGAGCACCCTGGTAAACATCTGGCGTCCAGGAATGGAATGGAACCGCACTTATTTTAAATAGTAGCCCTACTGATATAAAAATAATTCCGATAAATAAGAAAACATCGTTTGCACTTCCAGCCGCTGCACTTATTGCCGAAATTGAAACCGTACCCGAATAGCCATAAATAAA
>CAIUBS010000117.1 GCA_903897475.1 uncultured Actinomycetes bacterium
CTTTGGCGTGAGCATAGGTTGGATTATCTGAGAACCCACTCCATGAAGCGGTAATCTTTCGATTTCTAAACTTATAGAAGTTAATTCCTTTTCTTCCTACTAAATAAGGATTTACCTCTAGCCCACGTGATTGCAGAAGAGTAATTAACTGATCACCCTCTTTAATTGCCGCATTTGAGTACGCACCTGCCATACCGCGGTCTGCGGTAATAATTAATACAGCAGCTCGCTTTGGATTAGCAGATGCAGTAGTTAATGGATGGTTAGTACTAGAAAGGGAGGCAACAGCTGAGACTGCCCGGGTTAACTCGTTGGCATAAGGAGATGAGGCGGCAACTTTTTGTTGCGCCTTAACAATGCGGGATGCTGAAATTAGCTCCATCGCCTTGGTTATCTTCTTAGTCGCCTTTACCGACCGCATACGGCGGCGATAAATTCGAAGTTGGGCACCCATTTTTCCCTAGCTCTCTTTTCTTATCGCTTTATTGCCGGTACTTGACGAGTGATTTGCTCATTATCTTCACCAGCTAGCGCATCAGCTTTTTTCTCATTTACAGCTGGTGCTACGGAGGATTTAAATTGAGTTTTAAATGTTGTAATTGCCTCTTCCAAAGATTTAACTGTGTCATCAGTTAACTCTTTAGTTGCCGAAATTACATCAAAGATTTGCTTACGCTCGCGAGCGATGAAATCTAAGAACTCTGCTTCAAAACGGCGAATATCTGCAACTGGAATTGAATCCATTTTGCCGGTAGTTCCTGCCCAAATTGATGCCGCTTGGCGCTCAACTGAGAATGGGGAGTACTGGCCTTGCTTTAATAGTTCAACCATTCGTGCACCACGCTCTAGCTGTGCTTTAGATGCAGCATCAAGATCTGAACCAAAAGCTGCGAAAGCTTCTAATTCACGGTACTGCGCAAGATCAAGACGAAGACGTCCGGCAATCTTTTTAATCGCCTTAGTTTGTGCTGATCCACCAACACGAGATACTGAAATACCAACGTTAATCGCAGGACGTACACCGGCGTTAAATAGATCAGTCTCTAGGAAGCACTGACCATCAGTAATCGAAATTACGTTAGTTGGAATAAATGCCGAAACGTCATTTCCTTTTGTTTCGATAATTGGTAAGCCAGTCATAGAACCGCCACCTAAATCATCAGATAACTTTGCGCATCGCTCAAGTAAACGAGAGTGTAAATAGAAAACATCGCCGGGGTATGCCTCGCGACCCGGTGGGCGCCTTAGCAATAGCGATACAGAACGATAAGCCTCTGCTTGTTTAGAAAGATCATCAAAAATAATTAATACATGTTGACCTTTATACATCCAGTGCTGACCAATTGATGAGCCGGTGTATGGCGCTAGGTATTTAAATCCAGCTGGATCAGATGCAGGAGCAGCCACAATTGTTGTGTACTCCATCGCACCTGCTGCCTCTAATGCACCCTTAACAGATGCAATAGTTGAACCCTTTTGTCCGATCGCAACATAAATGCATTTAACCTGCTTTTTTGGATCCCCACTCTTCCAGTTCTCCAATTGGTTAATGATTGTGTCAACTGCAATTGCAGTCTTACCAGTCTGGCGATCACCAATAATCAACTGACGTTGACCGCGGCCGATTGCAGTCATTGAGTCAATTGCTTTAATACCAGTTTGCATTGGTTCTTTAACTGGTTGGCGTTGCACAACAGATGGTGCTTGAATTTCAAGAGCACGTGTTGTTTCAGCTTTAATCTCGCCCTTGCCATCAATTGGCCGGCCAAGTGCGTCAACTACACGTCCTAGGAAACCATCGCCAACTGGAACAGAGAGAATTTCTCCAGTGCGGCGAACAGTTGTTCCTTCTTCAATTC
>CAIUBS010000118.1 GCA_903897475.1 uncultured Actinomycetes bacterium
CCGGTTGGTTAAGAGAGAGATTAGGTTCTGAAACTGGTGACATAGTAGATCAAAGTGGTAAAAAATTAGGTGAACATAATGGTGCTTACACCTACACAATTGGTCAACGTAGAGGACTTGCACTTACTGTGCCAGATAAAAGTGGTGAGCCCAGATATGTATTAAAGATTGAACCAAAAAGTAATACGGTTGTAGTTGGAACCCATGAAGAGTTAGCTGTTACAACTATTGTTGGAACACCACCTATTTGGTGCGGACCTGTTCCTGAATTAAACAAAGAGTTACGAGGCTTTGCTCAGGTAAGAGCACATGGCGCTGCACTTGCGACCAGTTATAAATTTGATGGCAGTAACTTAATTGCTAATTTGGATGAGCCGGTATTTGGCTTAGCTACTGGTCAAGCACTAGTAATTTATGATGGTGATCGAGTAGTTGGCTCAGCCACCATCTGCGAAACGATTTAGTATGAGTGCAGAAATAAGGCATCAAATCCAAGAGTTATCTGAAGAAATAAGAGATCACCAATTTAAGTACTATGTATTAGATGATCCATCAATTACAGATGCAGCTTTTGACAAATTATGGAATAAATTACTAGATCTTGAGAAGAAGTATCCACAATATAAATTAGAGAGCTCACCTACTTTAGAGGTTGGTGGCGGATTTTCAACTACTTTTGCTCAACACGATCACATTGAAAAAATGATGAGTTTGGACAATGTTTTTGATAACTCTGAGTTAGATAATTGGTTTGATCGAATCGAAAAAGCCGGGGTAAAAAATACTTGGCTATGTGAGGTAAAGGTCGATGGACTTGCGATTAACTTACTTTATGAAAATGGTCGCTTAACTAGGGCATTGACTAGAGGAAATGGCACAACTGGTGAGGATGTAACTTTAAATATCAAAACGATAAAGTCAGTTCCCACAGAGCTAACTGGCAAAAATATCCCAAACCAACTTGAGGTCCGAGGTGAGGTTTTCTTTCCACTTAAAGCATTTGATGAGTTAAATGATTCGTTAGCAGAATCTGGAAAACCAAGATTTGCTAATCCAAGAAATGCTGCAGCTGGATCCCTTCGCCAAAAGGATCCAAAGATCACAGCAACTAGGCCACTAGATGTTGTCGTCCATGGCATTGGCGCTGCCTCAGGTATTTCATTTGAAAAGCAATCAACAGCTTATGAATTACTTAAAGGTTGGGGATTGCCAACTAGCAGCAGATACAAGGTAGTAAATTCTCGATCTGAAGTTTTAGAGTTTATTTCTGAGTATGAAAAAAATCGTCATAATGTTGAGCATGAAATAGATGGTGTTGTTGTTAAGGTAAATGAGATTTCAGTTCAAAATAAATTAGGAACAACCTCAAGAGCGCCAAAGTGGGCGATTGCCTTTAAGTATCCACCAGAGGAGGTAAGTACTAAGTTATTAGATATCAGAGTAAGTGTTGGCAGAACTGGTCGAGTAACACCATTTGCATTTATGGAGCCAGTTAAAGTTGCTGGTTCAACTGTTACAAATGCCACCTTACATAATGCCCAAGAGATTATTAGAAAAGGTGTCTTGATTGGAGACACAGTATTAATTCGAAAAGCAGGTGATGTGATTCCTGAGGTACTAGCTCCAATTATAGAAAA
>CAIUBS010000119.1 GCA_903897475.1 uncultured Actinomycetes bacterium
AATGGTTAGTTGGCTCATCAAGGAGAAGTAAATCTGGCTTTTGTAATAGCAATTTACATAATGCAACTCGTCTGCGCTCTCCACCTGATAAAACCTTCACATCAGCTTCAGGCGGTGGGCAGCGAAGTGCGTCCATAGCTTGTTCTAATTGTGAATCTAAATCCCAAGCATTTAAGTGATCTAATTTTTCTTGCAGATTTCCCATTTCAGCTAATAATTTGTCGTAATCAGCATCTGGATTAGCCATCTCATCACTTATAGCATTAAATCTATTTAATAATGCAATCGTATCTGCCACACCCTCTTGCACATTCTCTAATACATTTTTATCCTCATTAAGTGGTGGCTCCTGCAATAAAATTCCAACGCTATATCCAGGAGATAAAAATGCCTCACCATTAGATGGTTGCTGAATTCCAGCCATAATTTGTAGCACCGTTGATTTACCCGCACCATTTGGGCCAAGTACGCCAATTTTTGCACCAGGTAAAAACATCAAGGTGACATCATCAAGAATAACTTTGTCGCCATGCGCTTTTCGCGCCTTTTTCATCGTGTAAATAAACTCAGCCATAGGGTCAAACCTTACCTGTTGTAATCGGTAGACTTAGCCCGTTCAAATATTGCGCCTGTAGCTCAGTCGGATAGAGCAACTGCCTTCTAAGCAGTAGGTCGCAGGTTCGATTCCTGCCAGGCGCGCTTTTGAACGTAAATGCCAAATGGTTTGGCAAATATTTTCATAAGTAACTCACTGATATTGCATCAGTCAGTTTCCGCTACCTTAAACATCGCCTTCATAACAAGTTTATGTAAATGTTTATATATGTCTTGAGGCAAGCAAGGCAGGTTTTTTAGACAAATTAACTTCATAGAGTTAGGGCTTAGTTAACAGATTTCGAATGGTAAAATTCAAACTTTCGAAGTGGGATTTGGAGAAATGGAAATATTGAATCACTTAGGCAAATTTTATCTGAGAAGTATAATTGTTGTAATTTTGATTTCTCTCTTATCATCAAATGTAATATCACCCGCAGTAGCTGATGGGGTTAATTGGACTGTGCGCACAACTCCAAATCCCGAGGTTGAATGGCGCTCGGTAACATTTGGCCAAGTTAATGGCATTGGAATTTTTGTTGCAGTAGGTTTGACTGGCGCTGGGAATCGAGTAATGACGAGTCCAGATGGTGTTACTTGGACTGCTCGCAACTCGGCCGCTGATAATCAATGGCGATCAGTGATCTACGGGAATGGATTATTTGTTGCAGTTAGTGATAACAATTCTGGCACTGTAAATGACCGAGTAATGACTAGCCCAGATGGAATTAACTGGACGTCTCGTGTGGCTGCGGCAAACAATGATTGGTACTCCGTTACCTACGGTAACGGGCTTTATGTTGCAGTAAGCGATAACTCATCTGGCACTGTAAATGACCGAGTAATGACTAGCCCAGATGGAATTAACTGGACGTCTCGTGTGGCTGCGGCAAACAATGATTGGTACTCCGTTACCTACGGTAACGGCCTTTATGTTTCAGTAAGTGATGACTCTTCTGGCAGTATTAATGACCGAATAATGACTAGTCCAGATGGTATTACTTGGACTTCTCGCACTGCAGCCGAGAATCATAAATGGCATTCAGTCACATATGGATTAGTAAATGGTGCTGGCTTATTTGTTGCAGTTAGTACAACCATCACTCCTGAGAATCGAGTTATGACAAGTCCTGATGGTGTTAGTTGGACAAGTCAAGCATCAGCAAATAATTACTACTGGTGGTCAGTTACGTATGGGAATGGAGTATTTGTTGCAGTAACTTACTCTGCAAACGATCAACAAGTAATGACAAGTTCAGATGGAGTTACCTGGACTAGTCGTAGCACTGCCGGTAATAGTACTAAGCGATGGATGAGCGTTGCATATGGAAATAGCGTTTTTGTAGCCGTGAGTTATGCTGGCACATTTAATAGAGTAATCTCTTCAGGCGTTTACCTTTTACCCCCTTCTTTTACACTTTCTGCTTCATCTGAGAGTAGAACTGTTAACACTGCTGCAACTGGATTTACTATAAATTCAACTGGAGGCACTGTCGCTAGCTTTAGCATTAACTCGGTACCGCCTGGTATGAGTTTTAATACTTCTACTGGTGCATTAACGGGTACCCCTAACTCAGTTGCACCAGCCACAAACTACACAATAACAGGAACAAATTCCTCAGGTTCAACTTCTCAGACTTTCAATTTGACTGTAACTGCCGCTATAACTGTTGAAAACTCAGTAAGTGAATCTACGGCTGCAGCAGCCGAGTCTGCTCGTAGGGCTAAAGAACAAAAGGAACTAACTGAGATTCTCTCTATAATTCCAAAGATTGCAGAGTTAACTTTAAGTCTAGGCGAAACTACTAAAATTCTAACTGCAACAAAGTGTGTTAAAGGTAAATCAACTAAGTTTGTAAATAAGGGCGCTAAATGCCCTAAAGGTTTTGTAAGAGCTAGATAATCTATTAAATTTTAGATAGTTATGTAATACTTATCCTCCGAAGGACCCTCGGATAGAGCATCTGCCTACTGATATTGCGTAAGCAATGTCGGGAGTTAGGCGATTGAACGATTTTGTTCAATCTGCCCACTTCTAAGCAGTAGGTCGCAGGTTCGATTCCTGCCAGGCGCGCTTTTGAAGAGTTATATGAGGGATTTATATAAAGCCATTGAACACTATCGATTGATACTAGGATTTAATCATGGAGTTATTACTAGTAGCCCTAGCGATAGTAGCAATACTGATACTGGCAAAAGGTGGTTCAAGTAAGAGCAGATAATTTTGATGGAGAACTAAATTATCAAATAAATATTTAATTAACTCCAAAAAACAGCAATAGCCATATTGGAAATTGTAAGTAGAGTCATCAAGGCCCAAGCCTTATTACTTAAGATCGATTTCTTTCTACTTAAATATCCAATAAGTAGAACCAATGCAACAACTGTAAATTTCACCGAAATCTTAATATGATCTAAAACCTCAACTGTTGGATCATTTGAGTTCATCCTTTGATTTAAACCGACCATAACCAAGCCGGCTAAAAGAGCTAACCAAGCACTATGGAGTACTAATTTCTGTAATTGCTTTGGTTTATTAGGAATTTGGGCAAGTAAGCCACCGAGTAATCCTGAGATTCCAATAAAGTGAAGCACCAAAAATAGGTTATATGAAAATTGCATGGATAAATATTAACTTGAAAAAACTTAAAACCCCCCGCACCCTAGGGTAGATGCGGGGGGTTTTAAGGTAGCTAGTTATTTAATCTTTGCTATCTGAGCCTTAGCTTTGTCATATAAAGGTCCAGTAATTTGGGCATAACCCTTTTCTGGAAACTTCTTTGCACATTGCTCTAGTAGATATGTATGCCATTGGGCAACAATCTTTTGTTTTTCTGGATCTTTTTTGGCAGATTCTGGATAAACCAAACCATAAGAAGCAGTTCCGATTGAATAAGCACCTGG
>CAIUBS010000120.1 GCA_903897475.1 uncultured Actinomycetes bacterium
ATCTGACCAATTTACTAAGGTGCCAACTAAAATTCCTTGAGATAATTCATTTTTAACAATTTTAATATTACGTAATCTAATTTCAGCACTTTGCGCTTCAACACCATCTGTTACTTGCTTAATCATTCTAGTTTCTGCAGTTTGACCAGAACCACATGCAGTCAACGTTGTTGCCAGGATTGTTAATACAAGTATTTTCTTAATGGTATTTGCCATGGCTAAAGGTTATCTAGAAGAGGTGAATATCCTCAAAAATAAAGGCTGATTTAGGCAGGTGAAATGGGTCGCAAAATGCTGGTATTATTGGCTCCTATCGAAAGGCCTTTTCCTCCTATGACATTTAAAGTCGGCGAAACTGTTGTCTATCCACACCACGGAGCAGCACAGATTGAAGCAATCGAGAAGCGCACAATCAAAGGCGAAGAGAAGATTTACCTAGTTTTAAAGGTAGCTCAAGGGGATTTAACAGTTCGAGTGCCAGCTGAAAATATTGATTTAGTTGGTGTTCGTGATGTTGTCGATAGCGCAGGCTTAGACCGAGTATTTAATGTTTTACGTCAACCATATACCGAGGAGCCAACTAACTGGTCTCGTCGTTACAAAGCCAATGTGGAAAAATTAGCATCAGGTGATGTTATTAAGGTGGCAGAGGTTGTTCGAGATTTATATCGCCGCGATTTAGATCGTGGTTTATCAGCTGGTGAAAAACGTATGTTGGCAAAAGCAAAGCAGATTTTAGTTTCAGAGTTAGCCCTTGCTGAGCGAACTGATGAAGAAAAAGCAGCAACCTTGCTAGATGAGGTTCTCGCCTCTTAATTGGCAGTACTTACACTGTCATGATTAATAAAACTGCCGCAATTATTGCAGCAGCTGGTGCTGGAAATCGCTTAGGTGCTGATCTTCCTAAAGCCCTAGTTAAATTAGTTGATAAAACTTTAGTGGAACATGCTGTTGCAAACTTGGCACCTGTTGCCCAATTAATCGTTGTTACCGCGCCTGCTAGCTTTGTAGATGAGTATAAAAAAATACTTGGTGACTCTGTAGAAGTTATCGAAGGTGGAGTATTGCGAAGTGACAGTATTCGGATCGCACTCTCTAAAATTCCAAATCAATATGAGTATGTCCTAGTACATGATGCTGCAAGATCACTTGCTTCAACCACACTTGCTGCAACAGTGATTGCTCAATTAATAAATGGTGAGCAGGCTGTAATCCCAGCACTTGATGTTATTGACACAATCAAAGAGGTAGATAGCAAAGGTTACGTTCGAAACACACCAAATAGATCATCTTTAAAAGCAGTTCAAACACCACAAGGTTTTACTAGATCTGTGTTAGAGCGAGCACATGCAGCATCTGATGATGCAACAGATGATGCAGCGTTAGTTGAAGCAATAGGTATTCAAGTAAAGGTAATTGCTGGTGAAGAGCGCGCACTTAAGATCACAACAAAATCAGATCTAGCAACTGCAACTGCGATGCTGCTTCCAGATACACAAAGACAAATCAGAGTTGGTATAGGTGTTGATGCGCATGCATTTGGTAGTGA
>CAIUBS010000121.1 GCA_903897475.1 uncultured Actinomycetes bacterium
AATTTCTGCAAACCCAAAACAACCAAGAGTTGTATTTGATGAAGATCAATTAGCTGAGTTAGCACTTTCAATTAAAGAGGTTGGCTTACTTCAACCACCAGTAGTTAGATCAATTGGTAATGGTAAGTATCAATTAATTATGGGAGAGCGCAGATATCGCGCCGCAAAATTGGCTGGACTTAAATCAATTCCAGTAATTATTAGACAAACCAATGATGATCAACTACTACGTGAGGCGTTAATTGAAAATATTCATCGAAGCCAATTAAATCCATTAGAAGAGGCTGCCGCCTATCAACAATTATTAAATGATTTTGGTTATACCCATGATGAATTAGCAAATAGATTAAGTAAATCTCGCCCGGTAATTACCAACACTATGCGCCTACTTAATTTGCCAGCTGCTGTGCAAAGGCGAGTAGCAGCAGGTGTTATTTCAGCCGGACATGCACGTGCACTTTTATCCTTGACTGATCAAAGAGAGATTGAAAATTTAGCTAATCGAATAGTTTCTGAAGGGCTCACGGTAAGAGCGGTAGAAGAGATTGTGGCATCAGGTGGTAGCAAAGTTTCAATTGCTTCAGTTAAGCGAGGAAAATTAACTTCGCCAAAGATAAAAGAGATTTCTGATGATTTATCTGATTATTTAGATACCCGAGTAAGTGTTGAGTTGGGCAAGAAAAAAGGAAAAATTGTGATTGAGTTTGCAACTATTGAGGACTTAGAGCGAATTAATAAGGTAATTAAGAAAAATTAGTTGATTTGCCGGCTTTGCATCTCAGCTTTTATAACCTCAGATAAAGATTTAATGCCTTCAGTAATGCGCTCTGGAGTTGGATAACAGTAAGAAATACGAAGTGACCATGAGCCAAGTCCATCTGCATAAAAGGCGGTTCCTGGTACATATGCAACCTTGGCAGCTATAGCCTTTGGTACCAAAGCATTTGCATCAATTTCAGGTGGCAAGGTGATCCAAATATAAAAACCACCCTCTGGCTTTGTCCACTTAACATTTTTTGGAAAGTACTTATCTAAGGCAGCAAGGGCTGCATCTCTGCGCTCCTTATACAACTTAGCAAAACTTGCTATTTGATCACGCCAAGGTTGGTTTGCTAAATAACTAGAGATTACTAATTGTGTGAAGTTTGAAGGACATAGGATTGAAGATTCTGATGCAATTACCATCTTCTCTTTTAAAGATTGTGGAACTAATGCCCAACCAACTCGAAGACCTGGCGCAATAGTTTTAGAAAAGGTTCCAAGGTAGATCACATTCTCAGAGTCACTTGCTCGCATTGCATTTGGTGAAGGTTTATCAAAACCTAACAAGCCATAAGGATTATCCTCAACAATAAATATCTTTTCATCTCGGCAGATATCTAAAATCTCAGTTCTGCGATCTGCTGGCAATAAGACTCCAGCTGGATTTTGATAATTTGGAATTAAGTATAAAAACTTTATTTTCTTTCCAGATGCTTTAGTAGCTTTAATCGCATTTCTAAGTGCATCCGGAATTAATCCATCATTATCCATTTCAACATGGACTACCGATGCCTCATACTGTTTAAAGGTACCAAGTGCTCCCACATATGAAGGAGCTTCAACTAAAACCACATCACCTGGATCAATAAAAATTCTTGAGATTAAATCAAGTGCTTGTTGAGAGCCGGTAGTTATTACTACATCATCTGGATGAGCTTTAATTCCCTCTAAAGCCATTACATCGCAGATTTGCTCACGTAATTTTGGATGCCCTTGACCGCTGCCATATTGAAGAGCCTCTGCGCCATTTTCATTAATCAATTTTTCGGTAACTGAAGCCATCATCTGCATCGGAAGTGCAGATAAGTTGGGCATACCACCAGCTAGTGAAACAATTTCAGGTCGGCTAGCAACTGCAAATAAAGATCTAATCTCACTTGCTTTCATACCAATTGCGCGATGGGCAAATCTTTCTGGCAAATTCTCTGGCTCACCAATTTGCACCCGGTCAGGGGTAATTGACTTAACTACTCTTAAATCTCGCCCTGAGTTCATTAACCAAGTTTGCCACACTAAATCAAGGTTAGAAAATTAATTACGAATACCGGCTCTTCGCAGGTCGGAAATACGCAAGGTTCCAGTCTTGGCATCATCTTCTACTGATAGGTAAAGCCGTTGAATCGCAACAATCATCGCCTCTGCAAGTTGGTCTCTAAATTGTGCATCAGCCAATCGCTTAGCATCTTGCGGATTAGATAAATAACCTAAATCAATTCTTACAGCCGGTGCAACCGTCAATCTCAACAAATCCCAACTTTTTGCATGAGTTCTACAATTTAATAAATCAGTTCGAGCACAAATTTCTCGCTGGATTAAGTTAGCAAATCTTTCACCTACAACTGAATGAACACCTTTATCATCACGCCCGTAGTAATAAGTTGCCACCCCATTAGCTTTTTCATTTTTATAACTATCGACCTTAAGGGCAATTAGTAGATCTGCATTGACTGAGTTTGCAATCTCAATTCGCTCTTTTTCCAACGGAGAGTTCTTACTACTTCTAGTTAAAACAACATTTACACCTAATGCCAACAATCTTCCTTCTAATCTTTGTGCTAAATCAAAAACGACTTCAGATTCAGTTACGCCATGAAAACTCTCACCAGCAAATTGCCCACCCCAGCTTGGATCGATCACAATGACTTTATTGGCAAGTGCTGGAGATCTAACTGAGTGTTTAACACTTTCTCGCAGCGCACTTGGTGCACCACCTTGCACAGTTTTAACCAATCTCATTAAAGAAATCAAAGTAGTCGGACCACACTTTCCATCTACAACTATGCCTACAGATTTTTGAAACTCTTTAACGGCTGCTTCGGTTTTAATGCCATAAACACCATCAACTTTTCCACAATTAAAACCCATCTGGATTAGTCGCTCTTGCAGAGCAGCCACATCATCACCGCGCATTAATGATTGTGCTCCTAATAATAAAATTCGATCACCAAGTCGCCACCTAGCTTCATCTAAGGCTCGTTGAGTAATCTCATTTATTAATCCAGAGGCTGTTAACCCACGTTCTTGCTGGAAAGCTTTAATTGCTTCCTCTAATTTTTGATCAAACAGATCAGATGGTGTGTCAAGAAAACCTAATCGATTTAAGGTATTGGCAATTACGCCAACTGCATCAGAGCGATCGCCAATTTGTAATTGATCGCTCATATTATTCTTATAAGTATTTTTATATTAAATACTTTACTTAATATAACTCTCTAAATCCTTTAATAAAGCTGGCTTTGGCTTAGCACCAACAATTGTTTGAACTACTTCACCATTAATAAAAACATTCATGGTTGGTATGGAAGAGATGCCATATTTCATGGCAATGGAACCCTCTTCATCAGTGTTTAACTTAACAATCTTTAACTTATCCCCATACTCATTAGAAATTTCTTCCAAAATTGGGCCAACTGCTCGACATGGACCACACCACTCCGCCCAGAAATCAACCAATACTGGAGTTTTACTCTTTAAAACTACCTCAGCAAAATCCGCTGTAGTTACTTTAGTTGTGGCCATTTTTTCTCCCTTTTTCTCCTATATATCTAACTTTATCCCTTTAGTGCCCGGCAAGAAAACGTTCAGCATCTAAAGCTGCCTGACAGCCTGAGCC
Organism: uncultured Actinomycetes bacterium; assembly: GCA_903897475.1. Taxonomy (GTDB): domain Bacteria; phylum Actinomycetota; class Actinomycetes; order Nanopelagicales; family Nanopelagicaceae; genus Nanopelagicus. The sequence continues at coordinate 3,656 of CAIUBS010000121.1, forward strand.
AGCAGCAGTTATCGCCTGCCGGTAGGTGTAGTCGACCAAATCACCACAAGCAAAAACTCCCGAGATATTTGTTTTTGTACTACGCCCCTCTACCTCAACATAACCATCATTATTTAAATTAATTTGACCAGCTACCAATTCACTTCTAGGTAAGTGACCTATTGCAACAAATAAACCTGTGTAATCTTTTACCGATTCCTCACCAGTTACAGTATTTTTTAGTTTTAATCCGACAACTTTATCCTCACCTAAAATATCAACAACTTCATGATTAAATAAAAATTCAATTTTAGGATTAGCAGCTGCTCGCTCTACCATAATTTTTGATGCTCTAAAGGAATCTCGTCTATGAATTAAAACTACTTTACTAGCAAATTTAGTTAAGAAGTTTGCCTCTTCCATAGCGGAATCACCTCCGCCAACAACTGCAATCTCTTGATTGCGAAAGAAGAAACCATCACATGTTGCACACCAAGAAACTCCTCTACCAGATAAGCGTTTTTCATTTGGTAAACCAATTTCTTTATATGCCGATCCCATCGCCAAAATTACAGATTTAGTTTTTACTATATTTCCAGCGCCATCGGTTAACTCTTTTATATCTGCGGATAAGTTCATCGAAACTATGTCATCAGTAATTATCTTGGCATCAAATCTTTCTACCTGCTTACGCATTGAATCCATCAACTCAGGTCCCATAACACCAGTTGCAAATCCAGGAAAGTTTTCCACCTCAGTTGTATTCATTAACGCCCCACCTGCAGTCACTGAGCCTTCATAAATAATCGGTTTTAGTTGAGCACGTGCTGCATAAATTGCAGCGGTGTAACCAGCAG